>JANTGS010000089.1 GCA_024762795.1 Flavobacteriaceae bacterium
CTATATATTTATCAGCAATTATAAAGCTCATAATAGCGTTTTTAAAGATGATTATTAAAAAACTTTCACTTGTAAATTATAAGAATTTTTCTTCAAAGGATTTTGAATTCGGAGAAAAGTTAAATTGTCTTGTGGGAAATAACGGAGTAGGGAAGACCAATGTACTGGATGCCATTTATCATTTATCGTATACAAAAGGCTATTTTAATTCGGTTTCCTCACAAAATATAAGATACCATTCAGATTTTTTTGTCATAGAAGGAATTTTTGCAAAAGATAACAGGTCAGAAGTAGTCAGTTGCAGTTTAAAAAGAGGTCAGAAAAAAGTATTGAAAAGGAACGGGAAGGAATATGAAAAATTATCAGATCATTTTGGATTGTTGCCGGTTGTGATCATTTCCCCGGCTGATACCGATCTGATCCGTGAAGGTAGTGATGTAAGAAGGAAATTTATGGACAGTATTATTTCTTCTTATGACAGAACCTATCTTACAACACTGGTTAATTATAACAGGGTTTTATCGCAAAGAAATTCTTTGTTAAAATATTTTGCTGCCAATCACACCTTTGATGCCAATAATATTGAAATTTATAATTTGCAACTGGTAAATCTGGGGGAGGAGATCTTTTTAAAACGTAAAGATTTTCTAAAAGAGTTTATTCCGATCTTTGAAAATAAATACAAAGAGATCATTGGTACTTTTGATGACACCCCGGAAGAGAGTGTTTCAATGGCTTATAAGTCGCAATTACTCAATGAAGATTTTTGCGATCTGATCAAACAGAATATTGACAGGGACCGACTACTTCAATATACAGGAGTAGGTTTGCATAAAGATGATCTCATTTTTTCATTGAACGGATATAATATTAAAAAGAACGGTTCGCAGGGGCAGCAAAAGTCATTTTTAATAGCCTTAAAATTAGCGCAATACGATTTTGTAAAAAAGCATACGGGAATTAACCCTATCTTATTGCTGGATGATATATTTGATAAGTTAGACGAAAATCGGGTAAGTCATTTGATCAAATTGGTTAGTGGTGAGCATTTTGGACAGGTTTTTATAACAGATACCCATCCCGAAAGGACAAAATCAATCATAAAGCGAGTGGAGAAACCCTATGAAATTTTTAATCTGGAAACAGAAAATTAAAATAAAAAGATGGTAAAAAAAGAAAATGAATCATACAGTATAAAAGATATCTTACCTGATTTTTTAAAAGAAAATAATCTTCAGAAAGGCATTGATCAGGTTTCGGTAAAAGAAGCCTGGAGTGAGGTAATGGGCAAAGCCATAATGAGTTATACTGATGAAGTGAAACTCAATGGTAAGACACTGATCGTTAGTTTGTCTTCTTCCACATTGCGGGAAGAACTGAGCTATGGAAAGGAAATGATCATTAAGAGAATTAATATTGCGCTGGGAAAAGACCTGATTAAGAGTTTACGACTGATTTAAAAGATTTTTCAATTTTTTTGAATGGAAACTACACAAATTTTTCTGATCCTGCTTGCTTTTTTATTATCGGCATTGATTGTTTACTTTCAGTATATTTACAGGAACAGAAAGACTTCCCGATTAACCTATATTCTTTCATTTCTTCGTTTTCTAAGCATTTTTGCCTTATTCATTTTAATTCTCAACTTAAAGATCAACAGAAATGTGACGGAGGTTGTAAAGCCAAAACTGATTCTTCTCGCCGATAATTCATCTTCGGTGAAATATAAAAAACAGGATTCCTTAAGCAGGAGGCTTCTTTATAATTTAAGTTCAGACAAAGACCTTAACAAAAGATTTGATATCAGGATTTTTACTTTTGGCAAAGATCTGAACTCAGATAAATCATTGAGCTTTGATGAAACTGAAACGAATGTTTACAAAGCTCTTTCTGATGTTAAAGAATTATTTAAGGACGAGAATGCACCGTTGGTCCTGATCAGTGATGGTAATCAGACTTTTGGGAATGATTATTCCTATTATAAATACGATCAATTGGTCTACCCGGTTGTTTTAGGAGATACAACACAGTTTAATGATTTGTTTATAAGTAATTTAAATGTAAATCCTTATACCTATATCAAACACAGATTTCCCGTTGAACTTTTTGTTAATTATAAAGGAAATAAAAAGATTAAAACCGATCTGCTTGTAACTAACGGGAAGAAGATCGTTTATAAAAAAAGGATTGAGATGAGTCCTTCAAAAAACAGTATGAAGGTAAATTTTTTATTGCCTGCCTTAGATAAGGGAAAGCATTTTTATAAAACTGAAATAAAACCAATTGATTTTGAAAAGGACAAAATAAACAACGTTAAAAACTTTAGCATTGAGGTTATTGATGAAAGCTCGAAAATTTTACTTTTATACGATGTTCTGCACCCGGATGTTGCCTTCTGGAAAAGAACTGTTGAAAGTAATAAACAAAGAAGGATCGATATTGAGAGTATAGATCATTTTAGAGGAAATATATATGATTATCAATTTGTTATACTCTTTCAGCCAAATGATAAATTTAAGGATTTTCTTTCAAAGAAGATCAATATGTTGATACAAACAGGAAAACAAACCGACTGGAGTTCACTAAATAGGAATCAGACGTATTTTAAAAAGAATTTCCTTGTTAAAACCGAGTTGGTTTCACCGGTTTACAACGAGAAATTTAGTACATTTCTGGTTAAAGATTTGAATTTTGCTAAACTTCCACCTTTACAAAATGTCTTTGGTAAGATTGTATTTAATGTTCCTCATCAGGTTCTTTTATATCAGGGAATTAATAATATCGAAACCGGTATGCCTTTGCTGGCAACCCTGGAAAAAGGGAAAAGAAGAATAATTTTGATCGATGGTGAAAACTTATTTGCCTGGAGAAATTATAGTTATCTGGAAAACAGATCATTTGAAAAATTTGACCTATTTACCAATAGTATATTCCAATACTTACAGGATCAGGGAAGTCGTAAAACTCTGGAAGTCAATTTTAAACCTATTTTTTTTGAAAATGAAAAAATTATGATCAGGGCAAACCATTATACCACTGATTTTCTTTTGGATACAGTTGGTGAACTCGAGCTGAAAATTCACAATGGGGAATTGAAAGAAAAGACGTATCCAATGTTTTTAAATGAAAAATCGTTCGAAGTCCGTTTACAGGATCTTAGTCCGGGAGTTTATAATTTCAGAATCGATGTTCTGGGGAGAAACGAAAATTTTAAAGGAAAGTTTAAGATTCTTAATTTTGATCGGGAGCAGCAAGTATTACACTCTGATTATAAGTCAATTTCAAAACTTGCAGATAAAAATAATTCAGAAGTATATTTTCCGGATACCACAGAGGATCTGAAGAAAGAACTTTTAAATTCGGATCAGTTTAAAGCGATTCAAAAGGAGACAAAGATTACGCAATCTTTGATCGACTGGAAGTGGTTGTTATCATTAATTATACTATCTTTGTCTTTTGAGTGGTTCATTAGAAAAAATCATGGGCTCATTTAAAAATTGTTGTAAAAAATAGAAATTTAAACCCTCTCAGATGAAACAAGACCAACAGCTTCAGTTTCCTAAAGGAATAGTTCCTATAATCATTTTAGTTATTATCATCATTACATTATTTAAATCGGCTGTGACCATTGGTGCCGGTGAGGCCGGAGTACTCTGGAAAAGGTTTGGAGGTGGTGTTGTAACAGATCAGCCTCCGTTAGGGGAAGGTTTTCATTTGGTAGCTCCCTGGAACGATGTAATTATTTATGAACTAAGACAGCAGGAACTTACAGAAAAGATGAAAGTTCTGTCTTCTAATGGATTGGATATACAACTGGAAGCAACAGCCTGGTATCAACCTGAATATGAAAAATTAGGAATGCTGCATAAAACAAAAGGAGAAAATTATCTTGACAGGGTATTAAAACCGGCTATCAGATCCGCAACCCGTAGTGTTGTGGGAAGGTATACTCCTGAACAGATTTATTCCTCTAAAAGAGATGCTATTCAGCAGGAAATATTTGATGAAACTAAAAATATTATTAAAGATCAGTATGTTCAATTGAATGAAGTGTTGGTTAGGGATGTTACTTTACCGGATGCTATTAAAAATGCCATTGAACGTAAGTTAGGGCAGGAGCAGGAGTCACTGGAATATAAATTCCGCCTGGAAAAAGCGCAGAAAGAAGCTGAAAAACAAAGAATAGAAGCTCAGGGAAAAGCAGATGCCAATAAAATACTGAGTGCTTCTTTAACAGATAAGATCCTTCAGGATAAAGGTATTGAGGCAACTCTTAAATTGTCTCAGTCGCCAAATACAAAGGTGGTTGTAATTGGAAGTTCCAAAGACGGACTCCCGTTAATTCTGGGAAATAATTAATTTAAAAAGTGTTTTCTAACTCGTTATAGATGCCTAAAAAATTCTTTAAAAATAGTGCTACTTATACTTCACGATGGATTGTCCTTCTTATCGATCTTTCAATAAGTTTACAGGCATTTTTCTTTGCCTATCTCATCAGGTTTAATTTTACTTTAAATTTCGGTGATTATGATCTCTTATTTCACCTTCCTTATGTCGGAGTAATTTCTCTTACAGGATTTTTACTCGTTGGATCATATAAGGGTATTGTAAGGCATACCGGTATTAGAGATGCTATTCAGGTTTTTTGGGCGGTAACTATTATCATGATATTGTTATTAACTACCTCCCTTTTAACCGAACGTTTTGAGCAATATCATAAATATTTTATTCCTGTTTCTATTATTCTGATCCATTATTTACTAAACATCGTACTTCTGATTTCAAGTCGGTTTATTTTTAAATATGTTTTTGAAAGAATTGTAGGAAATTTAAATCCGATAAAAAATATCCTCATTTTTGGTGCAGGAGATTCCGGATTGATCACTTATAACACCTTAAATAACAGTGCCTCAACCAACTATCGTGTGCTTGGGTTTTTAGATGAAAGTAAAATTAAAATTGGTAAACATTTTAACAGAATAAGAATATATGACCCTCAAAAAATAGATGAAGCTTTTATCAAAAAGCATAAAATTGCTGAGATTATTGTTTCTATTCAGAATATCAAACCTTTTGTGCTTTTTGAAAAAGTAGAGAAGTTGACTCAGTTGCCGGTTAAAGTAAAGATCGTGCCTCCGGTACAAATGTGGATCGACGGTGACCTGAATGTAAGTCAGATAAAAGAAGTAAAAATCGAAGACCTTTTAGGAAGAAAACAAATTCAGATCAATAATCCTGTGATACAAAATGAGCTAAAAGGGAAAACCATTCTTATTACAGGAGCAGCAGGGTCAATTGGTAGCGAACTTTCAAATCAGATCAGCCAGTATGAATATAAAGATCTGGTCCTTTTAGATCAGGCAGAATCAGAATTGTATAACCTTCAGCAGGATTTCATAAGAAACGGAATTAAATCCTTTTCAGTTGAATTAGCCGATATTCGCGATAAGGCCAGAATGAAGGATGTCTTTGAAAAATACAATATTAATATTATTTTTCATGCAGCAGCATACAAACATGTTCCCCTGATGGAGGCAAACCCTTATGAGGCGGTTCGAGTGAATGTTCATGGAACAGGTACAGTAATGAACCTTGCAGTGGCATATAATATAGATAAATTTGTGATGGTTTCCACTGATAAGGCTGTGAATCCTACCAATGTAATGGGGGCAACCAAAAGGGTGGCTGAGATTTATGCAAATAGCTTGAATGGTACAGGAAAAACTAAATTTGTAACTACCCGTTTTGGAAATGTGCTTGGCTCAAATGGTTCTGTTATCCCACTATTTAAAAAGCAGATAGAGCAGGGCGGACCGGTTACAGTTACCCATAAGGATATTACCCGATTCTTTATGACTATTCCGGAAGCCTGTCAATTGGTGCTGGAAGCCAGTATCATGGGTAATGGTGGTGAGATTTATGTATTTGATATGGGTAAATCGGTAAAAATATTTGAGCTGGCTAAAAAAATGATCCATTTAAGTGGACTTCAATATCCGGATGATATTGATATTGTTTTTTCCGGATTAAGGCCCGGAGAAAAATTATATGAAGAACTTTTGGCCACTGAAGAAAATACGATACCTACTTATCATGAAAAGATCCTGATTGCAAAAACTCCTAAGATAGACTATAAGGAAAAGAAACAGGAAATTGAAATACTGATGAAAGCTGAAGGAATTCCTCCTATTGAAATTGTTACCAGATTGAAGAGAATTGTACCTCATTATATTTCAAACAATTCTGAATACGAAAAACTTGATCAGTTATCAGTTAAGGTAAAGAAGTTAAAACTGGGTTAAAAGATTTTTTTTATTACACGTAATTTGTGGGTATGTCTTTTTAAGCTGGTATTAAAAATACCGCTTTGATCGAGTTGGTCAATTCTTACTTTTCCATAACTGTGAATGATATAGTTGTTTGCCAGAATAATTCCTGTGTGAACAATATTACCTTCTTCATCATCAAAAAAAGCCAGGTCTCCGGGTTCGCTTTCTTCAATAAAACTTAAAACTTCACCACTTTGCGCCTGCTGTGCAGCATCTCTGGGAATAAAATGACCGTTGATCTTATACACCATTTGTGTAAAACCGGAGCAGTCAATTCCAAAAGGCGTTCTTCCTCCCCAAAGAAAAGGAGAATTGAGATAAAGATATGCGGTTTGAATGATTTTTTGTTTATTGTAACTCCCTGATTTGCTCTCTCCTTCAAAAAAGTACTCTGTGTTATTTACGGTAAAATTATGATTCTGAATTACAGGTAAAACCGCTCCAAGGCTTATTAAAGTAAGTGAATTATCCTGCTCGCTGATGAAATTGATCAGTTCTCCGCAATAAACTTTTTTAGTTTTATTGATTAATTGGTGTTCTTTGGTATCAAGTTCTGTAATCTGATTTTTAGCCAACCAACCCTCATATTGATCATAATCAGTGGATATTTTTAAAAATCCTGATGCTGAATCTGTGATCTTAAAAGTTTCTCCAAACAATACCTGTGAGACCATCTCGCTGCAATCATCAGGTTCTTTTCTAACAGGTATGGCATTTAAAATACAAATTCCGAATTCCATTAATTATTGCTTAAAAAACTAAGGTTTATAAATTTTCAATAATCATTGCGCTTGCACCGCCGCCTCCATTACAAATTCCTGCGCCTCCAATACGGGCATTATTCTGCTTCAGTACATTGATCAATGTAACTATGATCCGCGCTCCGGAACATCCCAGTGGGTGACCTAAAGAAACTGCACCTCCATTTACATTCACCTTTTCAGGATTTAGATCTAAAATTTTTATATTGGCTAAACCTACAACCGAAAAAGCTTCATTAAACTCCCAGTATTCCACATCTTCTTTTTTTGTATTTGCTTTTTTTAGGGCAATTGGTACTGCTTTTGCCGGTGCTGTGGTAAACCATTCAGGTTCTTGAGCGGCATCTGCATATCCGGTGATCTTTGCCAAAGGTTTTAGTCCCAAAGCATCGGCTTTTTCCTTACTCATGATAACCAGCGCAGCAGCACCATCGTTAATTGTAGAGGCATTAGCTGCGGTTACAGTCCCTTCTTTAGAAAATACCGGACGTAATCCGGGTATTTTTTCCAGGATCACATTTTTATATTCTTCATCTTCTTTAACTATTTTGGGTTCTCCTCTTCTTTGAGGAACTTCTACAGGAACAATTTCTTCATCAAATTTACCAGAATTCCATGCTTTCGCAGATCGTGAATAAGATTCAATGGCAAATGCATCTTGTTCTTCCCGTGTAAATTCATGAGTTGTTGCACAGAGATCTCCACAGGTTCCCATATGTTTTCCATCGTAAACATTGGTAAGGCCATCTTTTAAGAGTCCATCTTCCATTTGTAGATTTCCTAATTTCTGTCCTTTTCTTCCTTGCAGATAAAAAGGGATCTGGCTCATATTCTCCATTCCTCCGGCAATAATTATATCTGCATCTCCGCTTTTAATGGCTTGTGCAGCAAAAGAAATGGCTTTCATTCCCGAGGCACAAACTTTATTTACCGTAGTACAGGGCACGGTATAGGGTATTCCGGCATAAATAGCTGCTTGTCTCGCAGGGGCCTGTCCAACACCTGCCTGGACAACATTACCCATATACACCTCATCAACCAGATTTGGGTCAAGGCCAATTTTATCCAGGGCACCTTTAATGGCAATGGCTCCTAATTTCGGAGCCGGGATACCGGATAGACTACCTAAAAAACTACCTATTGGGGTTCTTACTGCCGATACGATTACAACCTCTTTATTCATAATTTAAATATTTAAAAAATGTACTACGAAAGTAACCAATTTTGACCAAAATATTGCAAAATGAATTTTTTTTCATTTCTTATCTATATAATAGCTCAATTGTGAAATGTTTCTTATTTTTATTATTTCTAATCAGAATTATATAAAGTCATGATCGAATCAGAAAACAAAAAGCATTATTTAGCGATAATAGGAGGTTCTATTTCAGGGTCTGAGGCGGCTAAAGTTTTGGCAGATAAAGGATTAAGGGTAGTGGTATTTGAAATGAATAATTTGCCCTATGGAAAGATTGAAGATGGGTTACCTTGTTGGCACGTTGGATTAAGAGATAAACAGGAAAAGAATATCGATACTAAACTCGATCATGAAAATATCAGGTATGTTCCAAAAGTTCAGATCGGGAAAGATATTTCGTTTAAGGAATTGGTTGAGGATTGGGGTTTTTCTGCAGTTATTCTGGCAAATGGTGCATGGAAAGACAGGCCATTACCTGTTGAGAATATTGAAAAGTTCAGAGGTAAAGAACTGATCTATCAGAATTCATTGCTCTACTGGTTCAACCATAAGCATGAACCCGATTTTAACGGAAGAATTTATGAAATGGAAGACGGAGCTGTCGTTGTTGGTGGTGGACTGGCTTCACTCGACGTGATGAAGATCGGTATGATAGAGATCGTTCAAAAGGCCTTAAAAGAACAAAAAGGAATTGATATTGACATGTTTGAGATGGAAAAGAAAGGAATTAGTGAGATCTTAAACGATAACAATACTTCGCTTGAAGAGCTTGGTCTGGAAGGAATGACACTGGTTTACAGAAGAGAAGCAAAAGATATGCCTTTAAAAGCGGTAAAAGATAGTTCACCGGAGAGTAAAAAGAAAGCAGAGGAGGTATCTGAAAAACTCCTTAAAAAATATGTAGATAAGTATTTGTTCAAATTCCTTCCACTGCATATCCCCGTTGATTTTATCGAGCACAATTGTTCTTTAAAAGGTATTGTTTTTCAGAAAGTTGAGATCAATGAGGGCAGGGTGGTTCCTATTGACAAATTTGAAACGCTGCAAACCTCGCAGGTTATTTCTTCTATTGGAAGTCTGCCAAAAAAAATTGAAGGGCTTCCATACGATAGAGACTGGTTGAAGATGAAAAAGGATGTAAACTATATGGTTGAAGGATTTGACAATGTTTTTGCTGTTGGGAATGCCGTAACCGGTAAAGGAAATATTCAGGAATCTAAAATCCATGGACGAAAGATCACAGAGAAAATCATAGAAGAACAATTGATCGATACAGATTTGTTTGAAGAATGGTTAAAAAGTTTTAATGAAAAAGTAACTGATGAGACCAGAAAAGAAACGGATTCCATAGAGAATTTTATTAAAAATCAATCTGTTCAGTCTGAAGAGGTCATCAAAAGTATTTTAGATAAAACAAAGGCTTTACATGATAAGGCAGGTTATACAACTTATAAAGAATGGATCAGCGCAAAAACTCCTGTACGCCTGGAAAATATGTTATCAAAGCTTTAATTCAATTGATAAATTCATA
>JANTGS010000090.1 GCA_024762795.1 Flavobacteriaceae bacterium
GTTACCTGGTCGATTACATTTTCGTTATTATCTTTTATGGTAACTACAACCTTGTAGAGATAAGGATCTTTTTTGGCCTTCCACAGATGTGGATTTTTTAGCTGAAAATGGAGAGAATATGCTTTTCTCCCTTGTGGCGACACCTGTATAGCAGAGTCTTTTTGGGCTACTTGTTGCCCCTCCCTATTATAAATTGCGGTTTCTAAAATAGCAGTAGAAATATTCTTTTCTATACTCTCAATTTTTGACAATACATTTATTCCGGCCTGATTGGCTGACACATTTTTCTGGGTAATATATACACCTGACGATGCATAATCAGTAGTTGTAATATTGGTTTTGTTTGTAATAATTAATGATACAGGCCGGTAGATTCCACCATAAACACCAAACAGAAAATTATTAATTGGGATAATTTCTTTGCGAGTTACATTATTTACTTTCACTACTATTTTATTCTCTTCACCATATTTTAAATCGTATGACATATCGAAAATAAAAGCGGCATAAGAACCTTCATGTTTCCCAATATAACGGTCGTTTACATATAATTCGGCAGTTTGCCCTACCCCTTCAAAACGGATAAATACGCGTTTACCCTTCCATTCGCTGGGGGCTGTTAGCATCTGCTTGTATAGGGCATATCCCTCGTAAAAGTCTTTCCCTGCCTGCATATCTGTCGCATTCCAGGTGTGTGGAATATTTATGGTCTCCCAGTTTGAAATGGCAGAATCAAGCGACTTTTCGTTGCATTTCGCAAATTTCCAATTCTTATTTAAATCGAGTATAACTCTACCTCTATTTTGAGCATTAATGCTTGTTGGTAATAATTGAATAACAAGTAAGGTAAATAGAATTTTTAAATTATTGAAAAGCATACTTTTTTCTTTTTTCAAGGATAAAATTGAATATTGTTTTTACTCAGAAAATCTCTTTATTTATTGGTTTTAATTTTTTTATAAATATACACTTACACCTGAAATCAGCAAAAAAAATCGTAAGAATTTCTTAGCCGTTCTTACAGATGCTAATTGGCTTAAGATCACTATTCATACGTAATAATGGTGGTAGTATTAATAGTACCTGATTGCTTTTCGTGTATCAAAATTGGAAAGTTATCAGAATCATAGGTGTATTCATAAGTTAATTTATCCCCGTATAAATTTTCATTAGCTATTACGTTATTTTTTAATCCTTTAATCCAGATTCCAAATTGCCATACTTCATTCATTTGAGGATAAACATTTTTAAAGGGATTGTTACAATTATCATATTCATATTTTTCGGAATCTCCTGACTCATTCATAGATTCAACTAACCTGCCAGTTGCATCATATTTATAATAATAAGTGTTTTCATATTCATCATTTTCATTTATTATAGACTTATTTATTTGATTTAGGTCATTGTAGAATAAATATATATCACGTTTGTAGCTCTTAATAGTTTAGATTTAATGAATGATAATCGATCGCCCGAATAAAAATAATTAATTTGTATACCTGATTTCCATGTTCTACTTGTAAGTCTACCATTTGAATCATAAATAAATTCAGAACCACTCCCGAAACCATCGGTTATTTTTGTTATCAGATTATTAGAATAATAAAAATGATATTCCCAGGTAATACCTTCACTATATTCAACCTTTATACTTAGTGGCCTTTTAAGAGCATTAGAAACTGTATTTTCACCATCATTGAGCATGATAAAAATGACAATACAATTAAATACTAGAGTGATTTCGTTAATTTCTTCATCAGTTTCTTTATAATTTGTATGGTGTTTGGCACACGAAAAAAGGTAGATTATAATGCACTTAATCTGGGGATAGCACTGAGGCCACTATTAATTTTATTCATTCTTTGCGGCTCGATTATTCTATTTTTTAACATTTTTCTCATATAAATCAATCCATTGTTCAACCGTCATTTTTGAACTTAATTCTCCAATCAACTCATAAAGTATTTCATCTGTTTTTTTAAAGCGGATACAACTCTTTCCCATATCCAATTTCCGATTAGAATACTTTTTGTATTCGGATACAAACCAATCATATAAATCTTCATCAGCGTAAATTCCATTGTGATACACGTTTATCGAGTTTTTTTGTGAAGCTATATTTATAAATGGTAAAGGTAATTCAGGTGAACAATGATAACCGTTTGGGTAAATTGAATGTGGAACATAATATCCAATCATACCATAATTAATTCCTTCTTCAAATCCTTTTGGTAAATTTGCCTTAATCACATCGCGTAGTTTTTGCATTGCTTCTTTCCTGCTCTCAGGGATTTGTTCCAGATATTCTTCAACTGTGGATGCCGTATATTTCATGATCTATTTATTTTTAAAATTTAAGAACCAGCCTAAGTGATGCCGAAAATACTAACATAAGTTCTTTTTTTCAATTGATGGTAATTTAGTTTTAATTTCTTTTGGAAAAGCTTCATTAATTTAATATTCTGCAATTCCAATAGTTTGTATCACTACTTTCTGTTCGAAAGGAATTTATCTGACAAGTTGTTGTATTTTTCCTATTCAGACTAACTAAAATTTATGCATAATTTATTATAGTCCCCAAAAATAATGCTTTATCCTTAACCATATCAACCGAAGTACTTAATTAAAAAAGATGTGGGTAGATCTGTGGGTATCTGAAATAAAAAAAGTCACCCGAAAGGATGACTTAAATTGAGCGGGAGACCGGGCTCACCTCGGTAAACTCGGTACAGGCTTCTCGCCCGGTCTCTTATAAATTACATATCTATATACAAAAAGCCACCTTAAAAAAGATGGCTTTGCTCAGAGCGGGAGACCGGGCTCGAACCGGCGACAATCAGCTTGGAAGGCTGAAGCTCTACCAACTGAGCTACTCCCGCAATATGTTGGTACTTAATGTGTTGTTTCAAGCAAAAAAGCCTCAGCAGAACTGGGACTTTTCATTGGTTAACTTCCTGAGATTAAACTCATTGTTAACAACACAACTATTTTTATTTTGCGGTCTGGACGGGACTCGAACCCGCGACCCCATGCGTGACAGGCATGTATTCTAACCAGCTGAACTACCAAACCGTTGCTTATAGCATGCTCACCTCTATCGGTAAGCGGGTGCAAATATAAGTCAGTTTTTAATTTTGACAAAAAAAAATCAATTTTTTTTACAAAAATTGTTGTCTGCTCAAAAGATATGCGGTCAGTATCTGATTAAAACCATGATGTATATCAACGGGTACATACTCAATCTTATACTGCATACATTTCAGCTTCAGCTCATTAAAATAATTTTCAATGGCCTTTTGATATTTTTCTTTTACTTGATCAGCAAATAAATTAATCTTTTCTCCGGTTTCCACATCGATAAATCTTTTGGGCCTGTTGTCAAAATCAAAATTATATTCCAGTTTCCCGTCATAGGTATGAAAAAGAACTACCTCGTGCTTGTTGTATTTCAGATGCCGCAGGGCCATAAAAAGTTCTTCTTCATTTTTATCGGCCTGAAACATATCTGTAAACAAAAAGATCAAAGAACGCCTGTGAATCTTTTCAGCAATCTGATGCAGAACCTTATAGGTATCCGTTGTGGTTTTAGGATCTTCTTCCAGAACTTTCTTCAACTGATCAAAAATCATTCTCTTATGCCTTTCGCTCCCCTTGGCAGGGGAATAGAATCCAATCTCATCAGAATAGATACTCATTCCAAAAGCATCTCTTTGCCGCTTCAGGATCTCGACGAGTGATGCGGCAGCGGCTATTGAAAAACCAAGCTTATTCAAAGAAGTGATCGTTTTATTATTACTTTCGGGAAAATGCATCGATGCCGAATTATCGATAATGATCTGGCATCGTAAATTGGTTTCCTCTTCATATCGTTTTACAAAAAGTTTTTCCGTTTTTGCATACAGTTTCCAGTCGATATGACGTGTACTCTCTCCTTTATTATAAAGTCTGTGTTCAGCAAACTCAACCGAAAACCCGTGAAAAGGACTCTTATGCATTCCGGTAATAAAACCTTCGACCACCTGCTTTGCCAGAATCTCAAGATTAAGAAAAGAAGTTTCGCTATGGATATTAGAGAATTGCATTCTTCAAAAATAAGGAATATCCGAAGACCATTGCCAAACAATAAAGAATTATAAAATAATTATTGGCAAGGATCTTATTCGGTGTATTCTCCGGAAATAAAAAAGGTTTAACCCAAAGAGTTAAACCTTTTCTAAATTTTATAAAAGTTTTTGCTTATAATAAAGCATCGATTTTATTTTTATACACAGCTTTTGGCGCAACACCAACCTGCTTTTCTTTGATCTCACCACCTTTTACGATCAGTACGGTAGGAATATTTCTGATACCGTATTCAGCAGCATATTTCTGATCTTTATCAACATCAACTTTAGCAATCAGAATCTTATCTCCATATTCATTTTCCATCTCATCAAGAATAGGATGTAACATTCTGCAAGGTCCGCACCATTCTGCCCAGAAATCAACAATTACAGGTATATCTGAATTCAATACTACCTCTTCAAAATTTTCATCAGTTACTACTTTAGCCATAATTTTTATATTTTTTAATTAATTATTTCAATTTCAGGTTGCAAAAATAAACAATAATTTTAGTTTTTTCTGAAATGTAAAATTCTTTTTCTTATCATAGTATCAAAATTTTCTATAAGCTTACAAAATCTAAATACTTTTTAAAATACCTGTGAAGCAATCGCTTTGATATTATTAGATCTTCCCATCGAATAATAATGTACAACGGGTACTCCGGCAGCGATCAACTCTTTAGATTGTTGTACTGCCCATTCTATTCCAATTTCCCTTACATGGTTATTATCCCGGCTTTTTTCTATTTCCTTTACCAGATCATCGGGTAAATTGATCCTAAAGATCTGCGGAAGCACATTGATATGCCTTTGTACAGAAACCGGTTTGATTCCGGGTATGATCGGCACTGTAATTCCCATAGCTCTTGCTGCCTCTACAAATTCAAAATATTTGTTATTGTCGAAAAACATCTGGGTAACCACATAATCGGCACCGGCGTCTACTTTTTGCTTAAGCCTTCGCAGATCAGCTTCCATACTGGGTGATTCGAGATGCTTTTCAGGGTAACCGGCAACCCCAATACAGAAATCGGTAGGATGTGGTGTTTCGATGATATCATGAAGGTATTTCCCTTTATTTAGCTCATTGATCTGTTCCACAAGTTCATAAGCATAATGATGTCCGTTTTCAACCGGTGTAAAATAGGGTTCGTGTTTCATCGCATCCCCACGTAAAGCCATAACATTATCTATGCCGAGATAATGACAATCCACTAAAACATATTCGGTTTCTTCTCTGGTAAACCCCCCGCATAATACATGGGGTACAGTATCTACATTATACTTATGCATGATTGAAGAACAAACACCAACGGTACCCGGTCGCATACGTGTAATTTTCCTCTCCAGCAAACCGTTATTTTTTTTGATATAAACATATTCTTCCCTCGATGTTGTGACATCAATAAAAGGAGGCTTGAATTCCATCAAAGGATCAATATTATCGTATAATTTTTGTATGTGCTGTCCTTTTTTTGGAGGTATGATCTCAAAAGAAAAGAGTGTTTTTCCCTGAGCTGCTTTTATATGTTCTGTTATTCTCATTCTTTAGATTAAGATTTATCAGGCAAGATTCGGCGAAAGCCATTTCTCTGCCTCTTCTACTGATATGTTTTTTCTTTTGGCAAAATCTTCCAGCTGATCTCTTTTGATCTTTCCAACACCAAAATATTTTGACTCCTGACTGGCAAAATAATAGCCTGAAACAGAAGCTGCAGGCCACATTGCCATATTTTCAGTCAGAGCAATTCCAATATTTTTTTCTACTTCCAAAAGCTTCCAAATGGTTTTTTTCTCTGTATGATCTGGACTTGCCGGATAACCCGGTGCCGGCCTGATCCCTGTATATTTTTCTTTAATAAGATCTTCATTGCTCAAATGTTCCTCAGTTGAATAGCCCCAAAATTTCATTCTTACCTCCTGATGCAGGAATTCTGCCAAAGCTTCCGCCAGCCTGTCGGCGATCGCTCTGATCATGATCGATTTATAATCATCGTGATCTGCCTCAAATTCTCTGACCAGCTCTTCAGTTCCAAAACCTGAAGTAACAGCAAAACAGCCAATATAATCGTTAACCCCTGATTCTTTAGGTGCAATATAATCTGACAAGGCCAGATTGGGTTTTTCATTTGTCTTTTTAACCTGCTGCCTTAGGGTTACAACCTTATTGATCTTCTTATTTCTATCCTTAGGATCATAAACCTCAATATCATCTTCTGTTGAGTTTGCAGGAAAAATTCCAAATACAGCTTTGGCCTTTAAAAGATCTTTCTTTATAAGCCTATTGAGCATTTTTTTCGCATCAGTGAACAATCTGCTCGCTTCTTCACCTGCAACTTTATCTTTTAGAATATCAGGATATCTTCCTTTTAATTCCCAAACCCTGAAAAACGGCCCCCAGTCGATATAATCGATCACTTTTTTCAGATCTACCTTCTCGATCACTTTAACTCCCATCAGTTTCGGTACGGGAATTTTGGTTGTTTTCCAATCTATTTTTAGTTTGTTCTCCCTTGCTTCAGTTAAACTCATATATTCTTTTTTCTCAGTTCTGCTATAAAAGCCTTTGCGGACCTTCTTATAATCACTTTTTAATTGTTCTTTAAAAGCTTCTGATGTATCTTTCTGCAGCAGATCTCCAACCACTGTAACTGCCTTGGAAGCATCATGCACATGCACTACTGCATTTTGGTATTCCGGATCGATCTTTACAGCAGTATGCGCTTTTGAAGTAGTTGCTCCACCTATCAGCAAAGGTACTTTAAAGTTTTGAAGCTCCATTTCTTTAGCCAGATGAACCATTTCATCCAAAGAGGGCGTGATCAATCCACTAAGGCCGATAACATCCACTTTTTCTTTTTTAGCTGCTTCGATGATCTTTTCTGGAGGCACCATAACCCCAAGATCTAAAATTTCATAATTGTTACAACTCAGTACAACTCCTACAATATTTTTCCCTATATCATGTACATCACCCTTTACAGTAGCCAAAAGAATTTTTCCTCCTTCACTTGACGCTAGGGTTTGAGTTTCTATCTTAGTATTTTCCTTTGGGGATTTAGGGGCTTTCTTTTCTTCTTCAATAAACGGAGTAAGATAGGCCACTGCTTTTTTCATTACCCTGGCGGATTTCACCACCTGAGGCAGAAACATCTTCCCTGATCCGAACAGATCACCCACAACATTCATCCCGGTCATCAAATGGCCTTCTATCACTTCAACGGGTTCGGCTACACTTTGCCTAGCCTCTTCCATGTCTTCAACAATAAAGCCATCAAGGCCTTTTACCAGCGCATGGGTGATACGATCCTGCAAAGGCAATTCACGCCAGGAAAGATCCAGTTGCTTTTCTTTTTTAGTACCTTTAACAGTATCGGCAAATTCCAGCAATCTTTCTGTAGCATCCTCTCTTCTGTTTAAGATCACATCTTCAACATATTCCAAAAGATCTTTTGGGATCTCATCATAGACCTCAAGCATATTCGGATTAACAATTCCTATATTCATACCTGCCTTAATAGCGTGATATAAAAATACAGAGTGCATAGCTTCACGTACCGCATTATTTCCTCTGAATGAAAAAGACACATTACTCACACCTCCGCTCACATTTACGTTCGGATAGTTTTTCTTAACCCACTTGGTAGCCTCAATAAAATCAACTGCATTGTTCTTATGCTCTTCCATTCCGGTAGCTACCGGAAAGATATTCAAATCGAAAATAATATCTTCAGGTGGAAAATTTACCTTATTAACCAGAATATCATAGGATCTTTCTACAATTTCTATACGCCGGTTATAGCTATCGGCCTGACCTTGCTCATCAAAAGCCATTACAATTACTGCTGCCCCATAGCGTTTAATCATCGTAGCATGATGAATAAAAGCCTCTTCACCTTCCTTTAAACTAATCGAATTGACCACACATTTACCCTGAACCACCTGTAATCCGGCCTCGATGATCTCCCATTTTGAACTGTCTATCATAATAGGTACGCGTACAATATCCGGTTCAGCAGCAATCAGATTCAGGAAATTCACCATAGCTTTCTTCCCATCGATCAAACCATCATCCATATTGATATCGATAATCTGCGCTCCTCCTTCTACCTGATTTCGTGCAATATCCAAAGCTTCATCAAATTTTTCTTCATTGATCAACCTAAGAAATTTTCGGGATCCCGCTACATTGGTCCGTTCCCCAACATTGATAAAATTACTCTCAGGAGTAATGATCAAGGGTTCTAAACCGGATAATTTTAAATATTTTTGTTCCATAATGTTCTCAGTTTAATTGAATTTCCTCGGTTGATAATCCTTCACCACCTCAGCAATTGCTTTGATATGAGCCGGAGTAGTACCACAACATCCTCCCACGATATTGATGATATTCTTATCAAGATACTCTTTGATTTGTGCAGCCATAATCTCAGGGGTTTCATCATATTCTCCAAAAGCATTAGGCAATCCTGCATTTGGGTGTGCAGAGATTCCGAAATTTGCCTTATCGGAAAGTACCTGTAAATAAGGCGTCAATTGTTTGGCTCCCAATGCACAATTTAAACCAACAGTTAATAAGGGAATATGCTCTACGGAAATCAAAAAAGCTTCAGCGGTTTGTCCGGAAAGAGTTCTCCCGCTGGCATCGGTAATGGTACCGCTGACCATGATTGGAATATGTACTTTCTTTTCTTCTTTCACCTCTTCAATGGCGAATAAAGCTGCTTTGGCATTTAATGTGTCAAAAACAGTTTCTACCAGTAACAGATCTGCTCCCCCGTCAACCAGCCCTTCCACTTGTACTTTGTAAGCTGTTTTCAATTCTTCAAAAGTAATAGCCCTAAAACCGGGATCGTTCACCTTGGGCGACATACTTGCTGTTTTATTGGTGGGCCCCATAGAACCGGCAACAAATCTCGGTTTATCCGGCTCAGCTTTAGTAAATTCATCTGCAACCTGCCTGGCCAGTTTTGCCGATTCCAGATTCATCTCATACGCCAGGTCTTCCATTTGATAATCGGCCATAGCAATGGAGGTTGCCGAAAAAGTATTGGTTTCTATGATATCGGCGCCGGCCACCAGATACTTCCTGTGAATCTCTTTGATAGCCTCGGGCTGTGTTAGTGATAGAAGGTCGTTATTTCCTTTAACAGAAACAGGGAAATCCTTAAAACGCTCTCCTCTGTAATCTTCTTCACTAAAATTATATTGTTGTATCATGGTACCCATAGCACCATCCAGTACCAGAATCTTTTCTTTTAATATCTTTTCTATTTTACTCATTCTTTTATACTCTTTTTCCCCATTTTATATAATTCCATATTCTTTCATGAAAGAAATACAGAAACATTTTTGTAAAAATTTCAATTCCACCAATTGAAACAGCGGTTTGTAAATGGCCGGTTAACACATAAGAGATTGTAATGGTATCTAATGTTCCTAAAGTCCTCCAGGTAATGGCTTTTACCATACTCCTTCTTTTGGTCTCTCCTTTTTTATAATGATCGTTGTGATGTGAATTAAACAAAACCATAG
>JANTGS010000091.1 GCA_024762795.1 Flavobacteriaceae bacterium
TATTAATTTTTTATGCACTTTTTTAAAAAATACATAAAAAAAATAGTTGAAAATTATTGCCTGAATAAATTATTTGATCAGAAGTTTTTTAACAGAAATCTGTGCTCCGTTCTTTACTTTCAGATAGTAAATACCTGAAGAAATCCGGCCTAGATTTATTCTTTTTTTAAAGTAAAGATCCTTGGAATCATACTGTTTTTTTAAGACTTCCCTTCCCAAAGGATCAAACAAAGATATGTTTGTCTGCCCGGCCTCTTTAGAGTAAAATTCAACCTGAACATCATCTCCGGCAGGGTTAGGATACACATTAAAATTAGTCAGTTCTTCTGCTCCGGTTCCCAAAACGAGTTCAGAGGTACATAATTCTACACTCCAGCTTTCAATAGTTCCGGTATCCCGTGCTCCGTTATCAACTACTTTCAATTTCCAGTCTCCTGAAGAATTCTCACCATAAAGATTAGAAAGATCCTGAGTAGGAATAATATTTCCGGAAATAACCGGAGGATTAGATCCGCAATTCAAAGCAGCTCCGTTATCATCAAAGGTCACATCTATATCGGCATTATTCCCAAAACAAGCACCGCCCAGCAATTCTATCTCTTTACCGGAAGAACTGATCAGCGTTAAAGTAAGATCGGATACCCAGGTATGGGAAATCTTTACAGAAACCTTTAAACTTTCAACCAGAAAATCATCCTGAACATGGATTTCAGAAGTAACTCCGTTAATATTGTTATCGGGAATCTGAACCGGTGTATCAACGGAATTGAATGTTAGACACTTTTTGGTAAATTCCCCAATAGAAAATACTTTTGAATTGACTGCAAAGAAAATATTATCAACAGCTTCTACTTTTAAAAGGCATTTAGAGGCCTGGATATCGGGTACATTGACAGTTTGGATTCCATCATTTGGAGTATTCAGCAATAAAGGTGTTTTATAAGAGTTACCATTATCTGTGGAAAGATAAATATTTACAAGAGATACATCGATACCATTTGCATCGGTACCGGCAACGTTCCAGGTGATCGGCTCTTGAGTATTTTTTTTCCAGACAATATTATCAGTATTTTGCGAAGTAATTTTAAAAGGTCCTGCAGCAGTAGTTACTGTAATCTTTACATCATCTTTTGCTATCTGTCCGGCCTCGGGATTATTATCGCGAACCGTCAATGAAAAGTTCATTTCTCTGGCTACACTTGGAGTAGCTTCCCAGGTTGATGAAATCTCTCCTTTTGCAAGTGTTTTTAACGAAGGCATATATCTGTTGGCATCCAGAGTGGGTTGCCAAGACCTGTACAAGGCTCCTTCTACAGCGGTTTCACTGGGTGGAACATTGGTAATCCCGGTATCTATCTGCTCCCAGCAGTAGCTGATCGGATCATTATCGGCATCACTTCCGGTTCCTTTTAACACATAAGCTGTTGATTTGGGAATGATATAATCCTGACCGGCGTCAGCTACAGGGACATTTTTATTATTGACCAGATCCACTTTTGTACTGCAATTATCACCATTTCCATTAGTCATGTTTGACCAGATCTCATCTATACTAACCGTATGAAAATAAAAATCGCTGTGACCTTGAATATTATGGGGGGAGCAAAGTCCTGCATAGGCCATCAAAGTAGATCCGCTGCCGGGTTCAACCGAGGTGGCAACATTTCTATTTCCTCCGCCGCAATTTCCCTGATCACTGTTAAAAGTGTGGTTGGCTCCCATCTGGTGACCAAATTCATGGGCAACAAAATCAAAATAGAACAGATCCCCTACGGGATTTGAATTACCGGTAACCCCTTTGGCTTTAGTGGAACCAATACAAACCGAACCCCGGCTTGCTATCCCTCCTCCACCGGTACTTAAAACATGTCCGATATCGTAGTTTGAAGTTCCGATCACATTATCGCAAGTAGTTTGATTTTGCCCCAGCATAGTATTTCCATCATCATTAGTGTAAGGGTCGGTATCTGCATCAAGATAGATCAGATCATCCGTATTGGGGATCAGCTGAAAAGAAATGGCCAGATCATTTTCGTAAACATCGTTCACTCTGGTGATCAGAGTGGTCATCTCGGCTAGAACAGCTGCTTTTTTTTGGGCATCAGTTCCGTTTTGAAGTCCGGCCGCATTGATATGATATTCCGAGTATTCTCCGGTACTTGCCAGCGCAAGTCGGTAAATTCTTAACTTTTTATCATTAAAATTTTTTACAACACGTTTTAATTGCTCAGTTTTTTCAATGTTTTTGGTAAGGCAAACAAAATCCGATTCTGAAAAATCAACATCCTTTCTTTTATAAAAGATATAATTCTTTTTATCTTTTGAATAAGGATCTATATAAGAGATATTTCTATTCTTGTCGATAAACATGGCGTGCAAACCCTGTTCGTTGAGGCTTAACCGTACTTTCTTCGACTTGTCATTTGCTTTATATCCTATAAATGTTTTGTTATCCGGATATCTTTTTGCCAGATCCGGATGCATTACATGGCTCTCTTTTACAAGATAAGTTTGCAATTTCCCGGTTTCATCCGGAAAGGAAAGCTTAAAAAATGATCCGGAAGATCTATTTTCTTTTGCTTTTTTCCATACCTCCCTTTTTACAGCGTTCAAATCCAGATGAAACAACTTATACCTGTGAGGGATCTGTTTTATTTGTATCTCATTCTGAGAAAATTCATCGATCCCGGTTGCCGACCAGACATTTTTATCTTGTGCCTGAGTGTTTACCGATAATAAGATGAAAAACAAGAATAGAAGGAAAGTATATTTTATTTTCATAAAGAAAAGCTAAAAAATTGCAAACACAAATCTAAGAAATTAATTTCAGTTTATTTTCTATTAAATTACCTTTACAAAAAATAAAAAAGTGAGAAACTTATTTTTAATTGTGGTTTTAATTATGATATTTTCCTGTGGAAACAGTAAAATATCCACTGGTCAATCAGAAAAAAATAAAGTGCCCTTACAAATGACGCAATCTTGTCCTGATGACGGAATTTGCAGCTTACAGGTGATGCAACAAAGCTCTTTACTGATAAAAACAAATGATACCGGAAAATACCACCCTGTGATCGAAAAGGGTAAAAACCTGGTTATTAAATATGTATATAAAAGAAATCCGGTAGAGAATACTGCCGACAGCAATTATTCTGAAATTCTTTATTTTGAACTGCCTGATAAGAAATTAAATTTAAATTTGCAGGATGAAGACCTGAGGCAGGTAAAATTACTTTACGGAAGGTTGTGCTTTTGCAGAGGCACTTCCGGATATTTTCCTGTAAATAAAGGAAAACTAATCACCGGGAAGGCCGGTAAAGAACATTTAAAGATCTTTTTGGATTTTAGTGTTGAGAAGATCCCTCAGATCATTAAACAAATCGATGATACCATTGATTTAAATTAGAAAAATACGTGAAAGTTTACCATTCGATAAAAGATTTTACAGAAAAAGATCAGTGCACCATCCTAACTATTGGCACTTTTGACGGAGTTCATCTGGGACACCAAAAGATCATACAGCGCCTGAAACGGATCAAAGCTGAAGAAAATGGTAAAACGGCTATTCTTACTTTTTTTCCACATCCCCGAAGAGTTTTAGATCACGAAAATGAGATCAAAATGCTCACTACCATCGATGAGAAGATCGATCTGTTGGATAAACTCGGACTCGATTTTTTAATTATAGAGCCTTTTACCAAAGAATTCTCAGACCTTCCTGCCCGTGAATTTGTAAAAAATCTTTTAGTTGATCAACTAAAGATTAAGATCCTTGTGATTGGTTATGACCACCAGTTTGGTAAAAACCGTGAAGGCGATTATGAGCAGATGAAAGTATTTGGAGAAGAATTTGGTTTTCGGCTGGAGAAAATACCGGTTCACGACTTTGAAAATGTGGCCGTCAGTTCAACCCAGATCAGAAAAGCACTGAAAAATGGCAATATTGAAAAGGCCAATCAGTATCTCGGGTATGAATATTTCCTTACCGGAGAAGTGATCAAAGGTCAGGGACTCGGAAAAAAGATCAGTTATCCCACCATCAATATTCATATCAGTGAAGATTATAAACTCATCCCTAAAACCGGGGTTTATACGGTAAAAACACATATTGGAAAGAAAATTGTGTTTGGCATTATGAATATTGGTTACCGTCCCACTGTTGATGGAAAATACCAAACGATCGAGGTTCATCTTTTAGATTTTAATGCCGATCTGTACGGAGAAAATATCAGGATCCAGATGATGAAAAGGATCCGTGAGGAAAAGAAATTCGAATCTTTGGAAGCTTTAACTAAACAAATCAGGAAAGACGAGCAAACTGCCCGTGACTGGCTTGGATTAAAACTTATTTCTTAAAATCAACCCTCCTTCAGTGTATATGAAGTATTCCCTACCATTTTAGGTATAGGTGTCATTCATCATAAAGTCAAATACAAACCTTGCCCAATAAATTTATTGATATCTCATACAGGAATGCTTCAGCATCCTTCAGGATCCAGACAATATTAAAAATTTAACTCTACTGTATTCTGGTCATGATTTACCCTAAAAAAATAATCCCAGTCCAAAACAATAAACAGAAGCGAATTATGTTTACTGTATCATTTATCATTCACGATGTAATTTTATATCTTTGCAAACCTAAAAACAAGAACAAAATGTTATCATTAGCTTTTATCAGAGAAAATAAAGAACTCCTCATGAAAGGACTTGCCAAAAGAAATTTTAAAGAGGCAGAACGCATTGTGGATGAGGTCATAGAAAAAGACAGCTTAAGAAGAAATACGCAGGCCGCTCTTGATCAGGTTTTGGCTGAAAGTAATAGGATCTCAAAAGAGATTGGTAATTTCTTTAAATCAGGGGAAGTTCAAAAAGCCAATCTGTTAAAAGAAAAGACCGGACAGCTTAAAAGCGAGTCAAAAGAACTGAATGAGAAACTCAATCAGATCTCTGAAGAGCTGAATGAACTTTTATATCAGATTCCCAATATGCCTAATGAACTGGTTCCGGCCGGAAGCAGCGAAGAGGACAATGAGATCATCTTTGAAGAAGGGGAAATACCAAATCTTCATAAAGATGCCCTGCCACACTGGGAACTGGCTAAAAAATATGATATCATCGATTTTGAACTGGGTAATAAGATTACCGGTGCAGGATTCCCAGTTTATAAAGGTAAAGGCGCTAAATTACAAAGAGCACTGATCAGTTATTTTTTAGAAAAGAATAGTGATGCGGGCTATACCGAGATCCAGCCACCCCTGCTCATTAATGAATCTTCAGGTTTCGGAACCGGTCAGCTGCCTGATAAAGAAGGACAGATGTACCATGTGGGCATAGACAATTTATTTTTGATTCCAACGGCCGAAGTACCTGTTACCAATATTTATCGTGATGTACTTTTAAAAGAAGAGGATTTTCCAATTTGCAATACCGCTTATACTCCGTGTTTTCGTCGTGAAGCAGGCTCTTACGGTGCCCATGTAAGAGGTTTAAACCGTTTACACCAGTTTGATAAGGTAGAGATTGTTCGTATCGAGCATCCTGATAATTCTTACACCGCTTTGGACAAGATGGTGGAACACGTAAAAGGAATTTTACAGGAACTGGGCTTACCTTACAGAATTCTTCGCCTTTGCGGAGGAGATCTCGGGTTTACTTCTGCCCTGACCTACGATTTTGAAGTGTATTCGACTGCTCAGAAAAGATGGCTGGAGATCAGTTCAATTTCTAATTTTGAATCTTTTCAGGCCAATCGTTTAAAATTACGATTTAAGAACAAGGAAGGTAAGAGTCAACTGGCGCACACACTTAACGGTAGTTCACTGGCTTTACCAAGGGTTCTGGCTGGTTTACTTGAGAATTATCAAACAGAAAAGGGCATAAAAATACCGGAAGTATTACGAAAATACACCGGTTTTGAAATCATCGATTAAATAGCTGACCCCCAATTCCTGACGTTGACTATTTATCAAAGAAGATTTTCTTCAGTTAATTAAGCTGAGTTAACATTCTTTTGTAGTGCATCATGATCTGAAGATCCATGTAATATGCGTTTAACTGACCTTTTTTCATGTGATCCTTTGCACTCCTTCTTGCTTTTTCGTAGAAATTATTTAATTCATTCATGGTAAAAATTTAATTGTTAGTTGTTAATTATTTTGACTCGGTAAATTAGTAAACGTTACAATTTTAAATTTATTTTATTAAAACTTTAACAAATTAAATGCAATATTGATTTTTTAATAAAATTAAGGCCATTTCAATAGGTAATTATTTGTTGTTTTTTTATTACTTTTCCACATGCAAAAAAAATTTCTTTTTTTCTTTCTGCTAACCGGATTTATCACCTTCGCGCAAAAGCCTGAAGTTGCTTATTCCTATTATCACAGTGGTGAATATGAGAAAGCCATCAGCCTTTACAAAGTATTGCATGAAAATAACAGAGTTCAATATAATTATTTTAAATATCTGCTTAGCAGCTATCAGCAAACTGAAGATTATAAATCGGCAGAAGAGCTGATCAAAAGGCAATTAAAAAATTTTCCAAACCAGTACAATCTTTATGTAGAACAGGGCTATAATTATCAACTTCAGAAACAAAACGATAAAGCTGAAAAAGAATATCAAAAAGCTTTGAAAATCATTGAGAAAAACCCGAATTATGTTTATACCATAGGACTAGCCTTTAAAAATAACAACCTGCTCGATCTGGCCTTTGAAAGTTATCAAAAAGCCAAAAAGTTAAATCCAAAAATGAATGTAAATGTTCAGCTGGCACAGATCTATGCCGAAAAAGGAGAACTTGAGGAAATGTTCAATGCTTACCTGAACATGATCGATATCAATGAAAAATATTATCCTACAGTTCAAAGATATATTGCCCAGTTTATTACTGAAGATCCTGAAAATGAAAACAATATACTTTTTAAGAATCTCCTTTTAAAAAGAGCCCGGAACAACCCTAAAAATGCTTATAACAGTCTGCTTGGCTGGCTGTATATGCAACAGAAACAATACGGTAAGGCGCTGATTCAGGAAAAATCGGTTTTTAGAAGAGACCCAAAAAATACCATGAAAATTGCAGAGATCGGAAAGGTGGCTTTTCAAAATAACGATTATAAAACCTCTGAAGAAGCCTTTCATTTTATTTTAGAAAATGATCCCGATCCAAGAGCTGTTCTCGAAGCTGAAGATTTTCTTATCCGGATTAAGATTAAAAACAGCGAAACCACTCAGGAACTTAAAGAAACCCTTAAAGATTTTGAAGCCCTTTTTGTAAAATATGGCTTCAACACCAATACTATAAATCTGCAACTCAGTTATGCTGATTTTTTAAGCTTTAAACTCAATCAGCCAGACAAGGCGATAGGAGTGCTGGAACGTTCTGAAGAGCTTGCAAAGACTCCCTTTATGAAAGGAGCCATTAAAATAAAACTGGCTGATATTATGGTTTATACCGGTCAATTTAATCAGGCGCTTGTATTGTATTCTCAGGTTCAAACCGGATTAAAAAACAGTACTCTGGCTCAGACAGCACAATTTAAGGTTGCTCAAACCTCTTTTTTTAAAGGTGATTTCGATTGGGCAAAGACACAGCTAAAAGTGTTAAAAACCTCAACTTCCCAGCTAATTGCCAACGATGCTTTGCAATTGTATCTTCTCATTACAAACAATATTGCAAATGATTCCGTTACAAAACCTCTCGAACTCTATGCCAAAGCCGAATTATTATCGTATCAAAATAAAGATACTCAGGCTATTGACACCCTAAATATTATCTTAAAAACCTATAAAGGACAACTGGTGGAAGATGATGCTCTTTTTAAACAGGCTGAACTTTTTATTAAAACAGATAAATCTGAGAAAGCAAAAGAGAATTATCTGAAGATCATCAAGATCGATCCGGAAGGGATTTTTGTTGAAGATGCTTATTATAAACTGGCAAAACTTTATCAGGAAGAGACAAATGATACTGAAAAGGCAAAAGAATATTATAAAAAAATCATATTTGAATATCCAACCAGCATCTATGTTCCCGAAGCTCGGAAACAATACCGGTTATTAAGGGGCGATTCTGTCCAATGATCTATCCTGTCAGGCAAAACGGATAATCCACCAGGCCGGAAGCATTCTCATTATAAAAGCTATACCTCTCCACCTTTTTGTGATATAGGCTTTTTTCTTCTTTTTCTGAATTGCTTTGTAGATCTGTTGGGTAGCTTTTTCCAGCGAAGCCATTCCGAAAGTATCTCCCAGAGCCATCTTTGTATCGACAAAACCTGGGGCAATATCGGTTACATAGATCTTAGCTTTGCTTCGTTGGGCTTTCATCCATAAAGATTCCAGATAGTTATTCTGAAAGGCTTTGGAAGCAAAGTAGGCCGGTACATGACGGTTCCCCCTGATTCCGGCCACGGAAGAAATACCAACAAGATGCCCATAACCCTGTGCTCTGAATAAATTATAAGCAAGACCATAGATCTTAACAGCACCCAGTACATTGGTTTCCAAACTTGGTAATTCCTTTTTCCATTCCAGATCGTAATTGGGCTCAGCCATACCCGAACTGTAAACGATCAGATCGATCTGACTGAATTGCTCTCTAAGTTGCTGAAAAACCTGGTCAGAAGAATCCAGATCGGTTACATCATGTTCTATGGTAATGTATTTTTCAGGAGAAGTATCTTTGATCTCCTTTAATTTTTGTGTCCTTCTGCCTGTAATCACAACCGTATACCCATCATTTACCAGCAGTTTTGCCAGTTCTTTCCCAATCCCGGAAGTCGCTCCAAATATAACTGCGTTTTTACTCATCAGATCTGGATTTAAGCGAATTCTGTTGGAACGATTTTATACAGTTTATCACTCGGACGAATTCTGAATTCAAGCGGTATGGTGATCGAATCTCCTTTTTGAGCCAGTGTTCCTTTTTTATCGTTGACAAACATTTCAGAAACCTCCATTTCCTTGGCTCCGGTTGTTGGACCGGTAATCAAGATGGTATCTCCCACCTTCAGGTCAAAAGCATCGAGTTTAAACTCACCAATCTGAGCTTTAGGAAAGAAATGCATACCTTTACCGATATATACTTTTTTCTGTGTGGCATGAGAACCCGATCCGTCACTCCATTCTCCCAGTTTCTGGCCGAGATAATACCCGTTCCAGAATCCACGGTTATATACTTTTTCAAGTTCTGTCATCCACCGAGTTACCTTCTCTTTTGAAAAACTTCCGTCAGCAATACTATCGATGGCTTCCCTGTAAGATTTTACTACTTTTGCCACATATTCAGGAGCACGCCCTCGGCCTTCTATCTTTAAGACCTTTATTCCCGCGTCAGCTACCTGATCGAGAATATCTATGGTACAAAGGTCTTTTGGCGACATGATATATTCATTATCAATCTCCATCTCAACACCTGTTTCCTGATCGATCACTGTATATTTTTTTCTACAATCCTGTTTACATGCTCCTCTGTTAGCACTTGAGTT
>JANTGS010000092.1 GCA_024762795.1 Flavobacteriaceae bacterium
TAGAATTTGAAAATCTACTCGCAAGTTTTTCAGTAAAGGATCTCAGAAATCATTTTGAGGATATCAAGTCAAATTTTAATAAAAAATACAATAATCTTGTTGCCGAAAAGAAAGCTGAATTTGTAAAAGAAGGAGGTAAGGAAGAAGACTTCACTTTTGTAGAGCCTGTAAAATCTAAGTTTTTCAGTCTTTTAAAAGAATTTAAAAGAAAGCGTCAGCTGTACTACAAACAGATGGAAAAGGAGCAACAGGAAAATCTGGAAATACGTCTGGCCCTTATCGATAGGTTAAAAAATCTGATCGACAACGGAAATCCTTCAACTATGTATAAGGAATTCAAAGAGTTGCAGGATGAATGGCAAAATGTAGGGCAAATTCCACGCGCAAAATATAATGATGTATGGCAAACCTATCACCATCATGTTGAGCGTTTTTATGATTTACTGCATTTGAATAAAGAGTTCAGAGATCTTGATTTTAAGCATAACTTTGAAGAAAAATCGAAACTGGTAGAAAAGGCTGAAAAATTAGCTGAATCTGAAGATGTTGATAAAGCTTTCAGAGAATTGCAGGTATTACACAGAATGTGGAAAGAAGAAATTGGTCCGGTTGCACGCGAGCATCGTGAAGAGATCTGGAATCGATTCAGTGAGGCAACTAAAAAGATTCATCATAAACGCCACCTTTATCAAAAAGAACTTGAGTCTAAACTTGAAGAGAACATCCAGAAAAAGATGGATGTGATAGAAAAGATCAAAAATATTGCAGTAGAAGAGATAAATTCGCATAAAGCCTGGCAGGATGCCATAAAGCAGGTTGAAAAATTCAGAGAAGAGTTTTTCAATGTGGGTAAGGTACCCGGAGGTAAGAGTGAAGCGATATGGAAGCATTTTAAAGAAGCAACAAGAAATTTTAATCGTGCAAAGAATTCATTCTACAAGAGTATAAAAAGTGAGCAGGTTGAGAACCTGACCAAAAAACTGCACTTGGTTGAGCAGGCAGAATCTTTAAAAGACAGTGATGACTGGGATACGGTAACGGATATCTTTAAAAAGATTCAATCAGACTGGAAGAAGATAGGTCATGTACCCAAAAAAGATTCCGATAAGATCTGGAAACGTTTTAAAGATGCCTGTAATCATTATTTTGACAGATTGCATGAACGACAGGATGATGTGGATAAAGAAATGATCGATGTCCTGAATAAGAAAAAAGAATTACTGAATGATCTAAAGGAAAAAGTAAAAGAAGAAGTTGAGGTTACTTTGGAAGAGATCAATGAAAGTATATCCGAATGGAGGTCGGCAGGAAGACTGCCTTCTAAGATGAGTCACCTTGAGGCTAAATTCAACAAAACCCTGGAAGCAATTTATAAGAAGCTGAATATTGATAAAGAGGAAGCTTCTTTCTTGAAATTCAAAAATATTGTAGATTCTTATCTTGAACAGAATGAAACACGAAAACTTGACGGGGAAAAGTTATTTGTTCGTAAAAAAATGGATGAACTAACCCGGGAAATTAAGCAGCTTGAAAATAATGTAAGCTTTATATCAAATGTTTCTGATGACAATCCCTTGGTTAAGAATGTTTTAAATAATATTGAAAATTATAAAAAGGAACTTGCCCAGTGGAAAAAGAAAATGGATTATTTAAGGCGTCTGGATTATTAAAACTTAAAAAGATCCTGCTTTCACAGCAGGATTTTTTGTTTTATACCCATTGTCAATTAAAGCAACAACTCATATTTCTTAGTATATTTGTAAATAAAAATTATAAAAATGGCAGACGATAAAAAAGTGATCTTTTCAATGAGTGGAGTTAGCAAAACCTTTCAAGGGGCTAACAAACCTGTTCTTAAAGATATATATCTCAGTTTCTTTTATGGGGCTAAAATTGGAATTTTAGGTCTAAACGGTTCGGGTAAGTCAACCTTATTGAAGATCATAGCAGGGATAGAGAAAAATTATCAGGGAGATGTGGTCTTTTCAAAAGATTATTCTGTAGGTTATCTCCCTCAGGAACCCAAACTGGATGATGACAAACAGGTGATTGATATCATAAAAGAAGGTGTAAGCGAGATTACGGATATTTTAGAGGAATACAATAAGATCAATGATATGTTTGGCCTGGAAGAAGTCTATTCTGATGCTGATAAGATGGAAAAACTAATGAATCGTCAGGCGGAATTACAGGATAAGATCGATGCAACCGATGCCTGGGATCTCGATACAAAATTAGAGATTGCCATGGATGCTTTAAGAATACCCGAAGGCGATACCCCGATCAAAAATTTATCCGGTGGAGAAAGAAGAAGAGTGGCACTTTGTCGTTTATTACTTCAGGAGCCTGATGTACTTTTGCTGGATGAACCTACCAATCACCTTGATGCAGAGTCAGTGTTATGGTTGGAACACCATTTGTCACAATACAAAGGAACTGTTATAGCCGTTACTCACGATCGTTATTTTCTCGATAATGTGGCAGGATGGATTCTTGAGCTGGACAGAGGAGAAGGAATTCCCTGGAAAGGAAATTATTCCAGCTGGCTGGAACAAAAATCATCAAGACTCGCCCAGGAAGAAAGATCAGCTTCGAAAAGGCAAAAAACTCTTGAACGGGAACTGGAATGGGTACGAATGTCGCCAAAAGGGAAACATGCCAAATCGAAAGCGAGATTATCAAATTACAATAGTTTGCTCAATGAGGACATGAAGCAAAAGGAAGAAAAACTCGAAATTTATATACCAAATGGTCCAAGGCTTGGAAATAATGTTATTGAAGCTAAAGGAGTTGCCAAGGCTTATGGTGATAAGTTACTTTATGAGGATCTTAATTTTAATCTTCCTCCCAACGGAATTGTTGGGGTTATTGGTCCGAATGGTGCGGGTAAGACCACTATTTTTAAGATGATCATGGGAGAAGAAACACCTGATAAGGGTGAATTTAATATCGGTAATACAGTTAAAATAGCCTATGTTGATCAGGCGCATGCCAATATTGATCCGGAGAAATCGATCTGGGAAAATTTTTCTGAAGGTCAGGAACTGATCATTATGGGAGGAAAACAGGTAAATTCAAGAGCCTATTTGAGCAGGTTTAATTTTAGCGGTTCTGAACAAAGTAAGACGGTTAATAAACTTTCCGGAGGAGAAAGAAACCGTTTACATTTGGCTATGACATTACGTGAAGAAGGAAATGTACTTTTGTTGGATGAACCAACTAATGATCTGGATATTAACACGCTGCGAGCTTTAGAGGACGGGCTTGAAAGTTTTGCAGGATGTGCTGTGGTTATCTCACACGACAGATGGTTCCTGGACAGGATCTGTACTCATATCCTTGCTTTTGAAGGAGATTCTCAGGTATATTATTTTGAAGGAAGTTTCTCTGAATACGAAGAGAACAAGCAAAAACGATTGGGTAAGGATGTAACTCCCAAGCGAATCAAATATAAAAAACTGATCAGATAATTTTATGGACCCTAAGATTAAGAATATAACAACCAAGGTTCTTTCTGATAACTGGTACACCTTAAATAAAATAGAATTTGATTATTTAATGCCGGATGGTACCTGGGTGCGACAAGCAAGGGAAAGTTATGACAGGGGAAACGGAGCTACCATTCTGATGTACAATATCCGAAAGAAAACGGTTATTCTGATCAAGCAATTCAGAATGCCTTCTTATGTTAACGGAAATAAAACAGGAGTGATTATTGAGACCTGTGCCGGACTTCTTGATGGAGATGACCCTGAGGTTTGTGTTAAAAAAGAAGCCCTGGAAGAAACCGGAATCAAAATTGAAAATGTTGAGAAGGTTTTTGAGGCTTATATGTCGCCCGGAGCTGTTACCGAGATCATTCACTTTTTTATTGGAGAATATAATGATAGTATGAAAATTACTTCCGGAGGAGGTTTGGAAGAAGAACATGAAGATATTGAGGTAATGGAAATTCCCTTTCAGGAAGCTTACAAAATGATTGGATCAGGTGAAATAAAGGATGCAAAAACCATTATGCTTTTACAGCATCTGGCTTTATCAAAGATCATGGATTTATCTGTTTAATCTTGATTTTAAAACAAAAAAAAGACCTGAAATTTTCAGGTCTTTTTTTGTTTTATTCAGGTGATTCTAATCTTCATCTACCAATACCCATTGTCCTTTTTCGATCAGCGGAATAGCTTGTTTGTATTTAACAGATTTACTTTCTCCATTCATCACATTTTTTATGGTAACACGCTCATTTCTGCCAATTTTTCTCTTCTCTCTAACGATGGTTTCGGTAACCTGAGGCTGAGAGAAATCGTTGGTTTGTGTATCTTGGGTAGGACTGTTGAACTCAGCTTTGGTAAGTTGAACTTTCTCTCTTTTGGTTTCACGTGCCTGAGAAATCTGCTGTTGCGGATTTTGATTAGGCAACTCTCCTTTAAATAAGAAGGATAATACATCCTTATTTACTTTATCAAGCATACTTCTGAATAATTCAAAGGCTTCGAACTTATAAATCAGTAAAGGATCTTTTTGCTCGTAGGTTGCATTCTGTACTGATTGTTTCAACTCGTCCATCTGACGTAAATGGTTTTTCCATGCATCATCAATAATAGAGAGTGTGATGTTCTTTTCAAAGTCAGTAATCAGTTGTTTTCCCTCACTTTCGTAGGCATCTTTCAAATTTGTAATTACTTGCAGGGTTTTAATACCATCGGTAAACGGAACCATGATCCTTTCATATCGATCTCCCTGATTTTCATATACATCCTTGATCACAGGATAGGCAGCTACAGCATTTTGTTCAATCCTTTTTTGATAGTGTTTATAAACAATATCGAATAGTTCATCAATTAAAACCTGTTCATCCTTTTCTTCAAATTCTTCTTTGGTAAAAGGAGAAGTTGTAGAAGAGAATCTGATCAATTCAAACTCAAAATTACTATAATCGTTACTGGATTTATTTTCATTTACGATATTTTCACAGGTCTCAAAGATCATATTTACTATGTCGATCTGTAATCTTTCACCGTAAAGTGCATGACGGCGACGTTTGTAAATTACTTCACGCTGAGCGTTCATAATATCATCATATTCCAGTAATCTTTTTCTGATACCAAAGTTATTCTCTTCAACCTTTTTCTGAGCGCGCTCAATAGATTTAGAGATCATGGAGTGCTGGATCACTTCTCCTTCTTTCAATCCCATTTTATCCATCATCTTGGCAATTCTTTCCGATCCGAACAAACGCATCAGATTATCTTCCAAAGAAACATAGAACTGAGAAGATCCCGGATCTCCCTGTCTACCGGCACGACCCCTTAACTGGCGGTCAACTCTTCGAGAATCATGACGTTCTGTACCGATAATTGCAAGTCCACCGGCATCAACCACTTCTTTACTCAGTTTGATATCTGTTCCACGACCTGCCATGTTTGTGGCAATGGTTACCACACCGGGTTGTCCGGCCTGAGCTACGATATCTGCTTCTTTTTTATGAAGTTTAGCATTCAATACATTGTGCTGAATCTTTTTTATCGATAATAATTTAGAAAGTAATTCAGAGATTTCTACTGAGGTTGTACCTACAAGTACAGGTCTTTTTTGTGTTACCAAAGCTTCTATCTCATCGATTACTGCATTGTATTTCTCACGTTTGGTTTTGTAGATAAGATCTTCTCGGTCATCTCTGATCAATGGTTTATTAGTTGGAATTTCAACTACATCCAATTTGTAGATCTCCCACAATTCTCCTGCTTCCGTTACCGCTGTACCTGTCATACCGGAAAGTTTTCGGTACATCCTGAAGTAATTTTGCAGGGTAATTGTTGCATAGGTTTGCGTAGCATCCTCGATCTTTACATTTTCTTTGGCTTCAATGGCCTGGTGTAATCCGTCAGAATATCTTCGGCCATCCATTACACGACCCGTTTGTTCATCAACGATCTTAACCTGATCTTCAATGATCACATATTCAATATCCTTTTCAAATAAGGTATAGGCTTTAAGTAATTGATTTAAAGTGTGTATCCGTTCACTTTTGATGCTGAAGTCTCTGAAAAGTTCTTCTTTTGCAGCAGATTTTTCTTCGGGAGTAGTTGCTTCATTCTCAATTTTTGCAATTTCTGTACCGATATCAGGAAGAACAAAGAATTGATCCTCATGATTGCTTTCGGATAAGTAGGCAATACCTTTATCGGTGAGATCAATAGAATTGTTTTTCTCATCGATCACAAAATAGAGTTCCTCATCGATCTTAGGCATCTCACGGTTGTTGTCCTGCATATAAAAGTTCTCAGTTTTTTGCACCAACTGTTTGATCCCTTCCTGACTTAAATATTTGATCAGGGCTTTATTTTTTGGCAAACCTCTAAAAACACGATATAATAAAAAAGCTCCTTCTTTTGTATCGCCGGAATTAATTAGTTTTTTTGCTTCCGCAAGAATTCCCGTAAGATATTTTTGTTGTTTTTTAACGATGTCTTCTACTTTGGGCTTCAGCTCATTAAACTCGTGACGGTCGCCTTGAGGAGTAGCACCGGAAATGATCAGTGGGGTACGGGCGTCATCGATCAAAACGGAGTCAACCTCATCGATAATTGTAAAGTTATGAGGGCGTTGTACCAGATCACCGGGGGTGTGAGCCATATTATCACGAAGATAATCAAAACCAAATTCGTTATTGGTACCGTAGGTGATATCGGCATTGTATGCACTTCTTCGCGCTTCTGAGTTAGGCTGATGGTTATCGATACAATCCACTTTTAAACCATGGAATTCAAAGATAGGCCCCATCCATGCGGCATCCCTTTTTGCAAGATAATCATTAACGGTTACCACATGTACTCCATTACCGGTTAGCGCATTGAGATAAATAGGCAGAGTTGCCACCAGGGTTTTTCCTTCCCCTGTCATCATCTCGGCAATTTTACCTTGATGCAATACAGATCCACCGATCAGCTGAACATCGTAATGAACCATATCCCATGTAATAGGTTTTCCGGCAGCATCCCAGGAATTATTCCAGATTGCATAATCATCTTCAAGGTTTACATAATCTTTTGTTCCAGATAATTCCCGGTCATAAGGTGTTGCCTTAACTTTTAATTGCTCATTGAATTTAAAGCGTTTGGCAGTTTCCTTAACAACAGCAAAAGCTTCGGCTTGGATCTCAAGTAAGACTTTCTCAGTAACCTCATAAGCTTCATCCTTAAGCAAATCTATTTCCTTGTAAATCTCTTCCTTCCGGTCAACATTGGCTGTTTCCGTTTCCTCTTTTAGTTTATTGATCTGTTCATCAATATCTTTAACAGATTCTTTTATTTTTTGTTTGAACTGAGCTGTTTTTTCTCTTAGCTGATCTATAGTCAGCGACTCCATCTCATTTTCAAATTCTCTTACCTTCTTAACGATGGGCTGTAGTTGTTTTAAGTCTTTTTTCTTCTTATCGCCAACAAAGACTTTTATTACAGAATCAAGTATACTCATTTGTAGAAATATTTTATTTAAATAACCAATAAAACCCAGAGGGCTTTATTCTAAAACAGGGGTAGTTGAAAAACTGAACAAATTTAAGCAAAAAAAAAGCCTCGCAGGAGACTTTCACATTTTTTTAATATTCATCTTCGTTCCAAAGGAAATCTTCATCTGTGGGATAATCCGGCCAAATTTCCTGAATTGTCTCATAGCTATCTCCTTCATCTTCAATTGCTTGTAAATTTTCCACCACTTCCAAAGGAGCTCCCGTACGAATAGCGTAATCAATTAATTCGTCTTTTGTTGCCGGCCAGGGTGCATCACTTAAATATGAAGCTAATTCTAATGTCCAGTACATAGTGTTTAAATTTTTTGCAAAAATAAATTTATTATGTAATAATACAAGCTTTTATGACTTTTTTTATTGCAAATGTGTAAATAAATTAAGAACGTAAGATTTTTATGGCTTATTCGTGTTTCCAAGGTATTTCAACTGCCTTAAAATCTTTAGTCAATTTCCGTGCCAATACAAATAAGTAATCTGATAAACGGTTGAGATAGATCAATATGTTTGGGTCTACAGGTTCTGTTAGATCAAGGTGTACCGTGATTCTTTCCGCTCGGCGGCATACATTTCTGGCGATATGACAGAATGACACTGTAGGATATCCTCCGGGAAGTATAAAATGAGTCATTTCAGGCAGATCTTTATTTATTTGATCAATCTCTTTCTCAAGGAAAGAGGCACTATCTTCAGTGATCTTTGGTATTTTTAATCGATCTTTCCCTGATTTAAGTTTTTCATTTTCCGGTGGGGTGGCCAACATAGCACCTAAGGTAAATAGATCGTTCTGTATTTTTATCAGGGTTTTAAAAGTGTTTTTATCAATTTTCTGATCGCGAATGAGTCCGATATAAGAATTCAGTTCATCTACAGTACCATAAGCATCAATTCTTAGATTGGATTTATAAACTCTTGTTCCTCCAAAAAGGGATGTTTTTCCCTGATCCCCTGTTTTCGTGTATATTTTCATGCTTAATAATTTGAATATTAGACTCGGATATTAAAATGTTGTTTGGGTTGTTCTTTTCTAAAGAATACAATTCCCCAAAAGAAAAGATCGATACTCACACTGACCTTCGGATGATCTTTGATGATATTCCAGGCGGCCTCCATGCCTTTACTCCAGTGAATATCGTCAAAAATAAAGAAACTTTCATTGTGAATAGTTTTTAATGCCTGATAAAAATAATCTAAGGTTGCATTTTTTTGATGATTGCCATCAAAATAGATCATATCAAATTTATTTTGCTTAAGCACTTTAGGTAACGTTTCTTTAAAATTTCCTGTGACAACCTGTATTTGGTCTTCTGTATGTTTATTAAGGAGCTCCCGGGCAATCCGGGAAGTTTCTGGGCAACCTTCCAGGGTGGTTATTTTAGCTTCAGGATATCCGAGATGCAGACAATAGGAGCCTAAGCCTAATGATGTGCCCAGTTCCAGAATTGTTTTTGGTTTAAAATAATTGACAATCTTAATCAGCAGTTTCGCTTCTTTTATCGAAATTCCGGCAGTTTTAGCAATATCTTTAACTTTTCGGCGATTACTTTTAAATACTTTTGATCCGGCTCCAAAATCGTTAACTTCTATGGTTTGGTTATTGGATAGTAAATTCTTTCTGTAGGAATTGAAATCGTTTAATTCTGAATGAATTTTTTTGTTTTTTAAATAGAAGCATTTTGTCACCAGATTATAAACAAACGGAGAATGAATACCATGTTGATTGGTAGATCTTAAAATAAATATAAAATAATTTTTAATCTGGTAGAGCAAAGTAGTTATTTTTACTGCGAAAATAGCAGAAAAAATATTGTGATAAACAATTTAAAAATTATATTTGCTGATTAAGTAAAAAAATGATGATG
>JANTGS010000093.1 GCA_024762795.1 Flavobacteriaceae bacterium
AGTCGGTTCAGCCGTTGGTTTAATCGATTCAACTTTTAATTCAGTTTGCCCTTTTTTCGGTTCGAGTTTACTTTCCGCCTTTTCTTTACAAGACGATAAGCATAAAATCAGAACTAAAATTGTTAATGGTAATTTCATTTTTCAGCTTGTTGCCAACTCGTTATATACATACAAATATAACTGTTTATAACAATAAAAAGCCTGTAAACCTCTAATATCTTCTGGTTTATTTAAAATTTAAAACGACCATTTTAATCTGAAAAAGATCGCACTGCCACTGTTGGGTATAGAATTACCTATTGGGTCAAAGATCTCATCCATGCTGTAGTACTGGCCAAAAGCTGCCAGTTCTAAATTGTCTGACATGGAGTAGGTAATTGTAGGGCCAAAGTAGAAGAAATTTCCCTGTGGACCATACATTCCGGCAAGCATCATATAAAATAAAGGGCTTATCTGATACCCTCCACTACCAAAGAAAGCCACTTTGGTGGGAAAAAGATTCTTCGGACTCAGGTCCATAAAGATAAATTCTCCCAATCCACCCGAGATCTGGTCATCTCCAAATCCGTTATACAGTGTTTCAAACTGTAAATTCAATGAATTTTTAAAGGTATAATCATAATGAATTGTTGCCGTAATTGCCTTTTTATTTTCAGGCTTATCATCCAAAGGATAAAAATAGGTGAGCTCTCCGCTAAAACCGCCACCGCCAATACTTCCCGACCAGCCTCCGCCAAGAACATAGTCACTCTGCGCATAGATTCCTGTTAAGAATTGAATATCAAAACCTTTGGTATTAAAACGATATAACAACGAAGAAGTAACTTTATCATCATGATCTAATGCGGTTGACCATTCCAGTTTACTCGATTCATTTAAATAGTACTGTAAACGTACAGCATCACTGCCCGGTTTTTCTTCATAATCAAAATCAAAATACGAATAGGTATTAAAAAGGTCATTCGGATTCCATACAAAGGTTTGTCCCCAATTAATCCGTTGCCGGCCCACAGTTACTTCAAAATTACCCACGGTATAATCTGCAAAAAGTCTATCCAATTGTGAAACTCCTATCCAGGAAGTTTGATCTGCCCAAACCCACGAAAGGTCAAGAAATCCGGTATCCCTGCCAACATATTCGCTGTAATTTGGAATGATATTGACATTGTTTCCGGCAATAATCCGGTTTCTTAATCCTGCGGTAAAAGTAAAATGATCATTCAGATACCAATCAAAATCCAGACGGTTATGTAAAGTATTTTCCAACGACATATTTCCATCTTCAATGGTTTGCATAGCGGTCATGCCCTTTAAATAACCTTTAAAATTCCAGTTCTTTTGGGAATAGGTGGTTCCTGAAATTAAAAAGAAGATCAAAGTGAATATGTAAAATTTGTATTTCATTTATGTTTTGATAATTGAAAGATTAAAAGATTTTCTTTATCTCATTTAATGCGTATATGCTGCGATGCTTAAATGATATAATTCTTTGCTTTTCCCTTCTCGCTCTCCCCTAAAACTTCTCCAGATAGTTTTATAGTTTATTGCTTATTTTATTAAGATTCAATACTTCCTATCCAACGTTATTTATTTTTTCACGCAAAGGATGCGCAAAGATTATCACAAAGTACGCGAAGAGAAACTTATTCCCCTATCGCTTTTCCCTTTTCGCTTTTCCCTTCTCCCTAAGATCTAAACCAGTAATGCTTAAATGATATAATACTATGACTCTTCATCCCAATACACACTACTAACTACTCATTACCCCTTTTTTCACCTTATCCGAGACTACTTTTCCATCATCAATATTGATCACTCTTCTTGCTTTATCCACCACTCTTTGATCATGTGTAGAAAAAATAAAGGTGATATTTTCTTCTTTATTCAGTTTTTCCATGATATCCAGTAATTGGGTGGTTGATTTTGAATCGAGATTGGCTGTAGGTTCATCAGCTAGAATAAACTGTGGTTTTGAGGCCAAAGCTCTTGCTACGGCAACCCTTTGTTGTTGTCCGCCAGATAATTGATTGGGTTTACTGTTCATACGTTTTCCCAAACCAACCGATTCAAGAATGGCAGCGCTTCTGTTATTCATTTTAGACTTCTCCCAGTTTTGTAATTGCATTATAAATTCAACATTTTCTCTGGCGGTTAGTACAGGGATTAGATTATAGGCCTGAAAAACAAAACCGATATTATATAACCTGAAATCGATCAATTTACTCGATGATAATTTTGAAATATCCTGTCCGCTTACCTCTACATATCCCGAACTGGGAACTTCTAAGCCTCCTATCATATTTAATAAAGTGGTTTTGCCCGATCCTGAAGGACCAACAATGGCGGCAAATTCACCTTTATCAAAAGTGAGGTCAATTCCGTTTACAGCATGTACAGGAACTTCTGTTTCTGAATAGGTCTTTGTAAGTCCGTTTACTTTTATCACACTCATTTTTCTAATTTTATAAAGTTCTTATGGCTTCCGACGGATGTAATTTTAAAGCCTTCAATGCCGGATATATTGAGGCTAAAATTCCCGTAAGGATAACTAAAATTGTAATTTGTAAATAACGATATGATTCTAACACCGGATAAGAAACAGCACCGTAACCCACCGATTCGAGACCCTCTGCCAAAGAGGAGAGATCTATTCCGGTTTTACCGAAATAATTGATCAGAAGCATACTGATCAACTCTCCAATAACAGCCCCTACCAAAGCCAGAAAGATCGTTTCAAACATAATCATTAAAAAGATCCTTTTTTTGTTCATTCCTATCGCCATGAGCATTCCCAGTTCTTTGGTCCGTTCGAGAATTACCATAAGCATGGTATTTACAATTCCAAAGCCCAGTGCCCCAAGGATGATCAACATAAAAATGCCCATCATCACATCCATATATTCTGAAATAAATTTAAGATATGGCTGTATCAGTGACCAGTCTTCACTCAACAGTTTGGGATATTCCATTTGCAATTCGTCAGAAACCGTTTTTGCCTGATTGTAATCGTTGAGCAGAATATCAATTTCATGGCATTGATCTTTAGGAACTTCCAGCACCTTTCTTAGATCACTTTCTCTTACAAAGAGATGCGTTTTATCCCACGGGGTGTTATTTGTTTTAAAAATACCGATCACTTTAAAAGCTCCACCGGTAATTTCTCCGTTGTAATCCTGAAAGGTCAATACGATCTTCGATTTGAGTTTCACTTTCAGCTCTTTAGCCAAAGCTTTTGAAATAACAATTGCATTTTTCTTTTTTGATTCAAAGAAATTCCCCTCTGCAGTATCAATTTTTTGGTATAGTTTAAAAACCTCTTTTTCCTTTACGGGATCTATACCCATAACATTTACCCCTGTATTCTTATTAGCTGTAGCTGCCATAGCTGAAATAATCAAACGACTGGTAACCGCCTTTACTTCAGGTTTTTTATTGATTTCTTCTAATTTTTCAGAAGTAGAGCTGATGGTTTTTTTAATATCGAGATTCTCAGAAAATTTTGGGTTATGTAACTGAATATGTGCTGTTTCCACAGCAAAAGCATTCTGTACTCTTTGTTGCGCCATACCATTCATCCATGCCGATGCAAATAAACCGCCCACCAAACCCGAAACAATAGCAAAAATTACTACGGCACTACGAGTCTTACTTCTCCAGATATTTCTCCATGCTATTTTGATCAACATTTTCATCCTCTCAAACCTTTTACAATATTTAACTTTGAAATTTTTAAAACAGGGTAATACAAGGCAAACAAACTGATTACAAAAATTACTATAGCCTGAGTTATAAAAATATGCGGATCAAGGCTAACCGGCATTACAGGTTCGAAATTGAAATCATTCATCATTTTTACCATTTCACCTGAAAATTTAATGGGATTATAATAAAAATACAGCATCACGGGCAAGCTGATAATGATACCGGCAATTACTCCCAAAAAAGATAAAAATATCAGCTCTAAAACCACAACCAGGCTTAGTTTCCATTTTTGCATTCCTATAGAGATCATCATAGAAAATTCTTTTATTCGTTCATTTGTCATCATTAAAACCGTTCCAAAAATTCCAAAGGCTATCACCATGTATAAAATACCAACCATAATGAGTCCTCCGGCATTATCTGATTCGATCATTTGAAGCAACTCTTTATTCATCCTTTCCCAGCCCATCACTTCATATTTTTTTAGATCAATCTCTGAAATAATTTGATCTTCTACGGGTTTTACATCATCTAAATTATCAATATCTAATGACAAGGCCGTAAATTGATTTCCGGTTCCAAAAAAATTCTGAGCAACTTTAATAGGTAAATAAACTGTACTCCTGTTCATCTCAGGAATAGGTAATTTTAAGATCCCTTTTACAGGATAGAGTCCTGCCGCAGTAGTACCGTGGTATCCCGATGAAAATAATACCAGTGTATCATTGATATTGATCTTTAAAAAACGTGCCAGATCCGCAGCTACCATAACCGATTTGTCATGATCTCCAATAAATTCTCCCTCTTTAAGATATGTTTTAATTTTAGTCATTTCATTTTCCCTTTCGGGAGAGATCCCCATTACTGCAACCCCACGGGTAGATTCTCCTGAAGAGGCCAGTGCAAAGGATTCTAAACGAGGTATTACTTCATTGACTCTTGGATCAGATTTAATCTTAGCAACTACCGAAGAATCGATAGAAAAAATATTATTGATGTTTTTATCGTCCCAGTACCCTTTTTTATGAATTTGAAGATAACCTGAATACGACTCAATAGCATTTTCTTTCATCTTGGCATAAGATCCTAATTGAAATCCCCGCATAATGATGGCAAAGAACAAGGCAAACATGATCGATGCAATAGTGATCATGGTCCTTCTTTTGTTCCGCCAGATATTTCTCCAGGCTATTTTTAAAATGGTTTTCATTTACATTAGCTATTCTTGGGTTATTTATAAATATATTTAGCAGAAAATCAATAATTTACCTTACTCTTTTCATTTGTTGCTGAGAGAAGAAAGTGATGGGAAGATCTACATCGAATTTGATGTCTTCAATATACAAAACCGTTTTCTTTCTTTCTTCTCCTGCAGGAATAATTTCTATTCTGCTCGGTATCAAACGGCCATCCATCTTTTTAAAATCATAGGCATGATCACTTTTTACCAGCTCATTATCCTCATCATAATATTCCGATTTTATCTGAATATATTCCCCGTCTTTAGTAATCCATTTATAGATCTTTCCCCAGATGACAGCAGCATCTTCTTTTGGGATCATCTCGATCTTGTAGGTGTCAAATCCTTCAACTTTTTCTTCTCCCACAATTTTATGATGATAATCGTAAACAATGGAACTCTCTTTTAATATATCATCATTGGTGTAGTCTGATCCCATCCATCCCTGCGACATCATTGAAGAGGGTATTTTGATCATCCTGCCAATGCTGGGTACCCAATTCCACATTTCGGTTTTTCTCTTCATAAATACCTGACCTTTTTCCTTGGCCGGGGCGGTGATATAGGTCATGGAATAATCGAGCCCGTGACCCCAGCTTTTCATACTGATCGATCTTTTCCAGGTGGGCCTGATGATCTCCATTTTCATTGTAGAGGTATTGGTCTTTCCCCTCATTTTTTCATCAGCTTTTTTAATAAACTCCGTGGCAACAGCCTTTTCCTGGGCTATGATGTTTTGTGGCAGAACAACAAAAACCATCAGTAACATGAATAAAACGATATGCTTCATTTCTTATTTATATTTTTTAAGATTACTAACTCTTTCTTATTTCTTTCTTTTATTTAAATTTTTTAACTAACTGATCAACAACATGATCCAGTGGATAAACCTCGCCCATCATAGAGTAAGCCAGGGAGATCCCATCGATCCCTGCCCCTAACAGCAGAGCCACCGCTTCCGGATCCTTTTCGCCTTTATTCTGATAATAAGTTACATACAAACTCATATAGCTTTCAAAAAAGCTAGAAAATATCTTGTTGAACAGCTGCTGAACCTTGGGTTGTGTTACCAGGTTGTAAAACAGTTTCCAAAAGGCCTGTTTCTTACGTAACATTTCAAAATTGCCTCTCAGGAGCTTTTCAAATTGAGTTTCGTTTTCAATTTTTACAGTCTTTGTATAGAGTAACATGATCTTTTCCAGTCCGTTTAAAATGATCCTTTTTAGCAGAGCCTCTTTACTGTCAAAATAGTTATACAAATTACCTTTGGAAACGCCTGCAGCTTTGGAAACCGATTGCATGGAGGTGCTTCCATAACCTTGTTCAGAAAATATAATCAGGGCGGCTTCAATGATCTGAGCTTCCTTTTGTTCTCTTAATTGTTTATTCTGCTTAGCTGTACGTGGTGACATAATTATTTATGACTGACTGGTTAGTCAAAGATAATTATTTTTTTATAACAAATGAACAGGCAAGCGATAAATTTTTTATTTTTTCTTATATATCCGGTGGGTTATTGATATACCGGTTTGTTATTTAGTGTTTTAAATACTGTTTTTATCAAAATTTGTATATTTACTGTCAAATTCCAAGCCATGAAAAAAATAGTTTTTTTCTTTTTCTTTTTTTCGGGTTTTGTCCATGCCCAAAATATTTCTTTTGATGCTCCAAACAAGTGGGTGCTCCCCATTGGAAGAAACAGTGAAACCACCGAAAAATTAAAAGAGCCTCTTCGGGTAGAACTTAAGAACAATAAACTGAAATTATATTTTAAGGCTTCCAATAAATTCTATTATAAAGACCTTGAAACACCTATTAAAAGAGTTATTGAACTGAATAAGGACGGGAGAACCTATTACTTACTCGAATTTGAACAGGAAGGACTAACATTTTATTACAGAATTACAAAAGATGATGATCCGAATTACGGTGTTGTATATGGTATTGAGATTCCTGTTATAGAAAACGGACAGGTTATTGAGTACGATGTATTCTATTGAGTTGAAATGTTCATACCTGTAATTCAGTTATAATTTATGTGGATTACAAAATGTCGAAAGTCGAACCCACCTACCGGTAAGGCAGGATTCAAAAGTCGAAAGTCAAGTCGAAAGTCGAATATTTTTTTTGTTGGTTAACTTGTCCAATTTATTATAATATTTTATAAAAAGCCCTTAAACGTAATACCATATCATTAGTATTGAAACTTTCTTCAATGGTTCCCCGGGTGTAAAAATAACTAAGATTAATTTCACCCCGCCATTTATCATTGATGGGATGACCATAGCCGGCCGTTGCGCGTATTACATCGTTAAATTGTTTTACTCCATTCAGATTTCCAAAGAGTTCAATGTTCGCATACATGTATGACCTTTTATTGGTTTTATTCAGATCTCGGTTGAATTTATAAGTGAAAATGGTGGCTATCCTTAAACGTACATCAAAATTATTATCCCAGTCTTTGGTGTCATTTTCAAAACGTTCCTCTATTCTTAGATAATTTTTGAGCTCAAAGTGGGTAGATTTTAACCATTTTATTTTATAACCTTGAAAAAGACGTATTTCCAATCGGTTGTCTGTGTGTTTATTAGAGGTAAAAAGAAAACGGATACCGGCATGTAATTCGTCTTCATAATCGAGTTTTTTAAAAAGAGGTTCTTCGTTTTTAAATTTTACAGATGGCCCGATGATAAATCTGTACCACTCATTTGGAAAAATGGTACGTGCTGCTACGTCTCCATAAAAGTAAAAATGCTCATTTATCTTGTATGAAGGATTAAAATCAAGCCAAATTTGCTCGGTAGTTTCATTGTTTTCCAGTATTTGTCCGTTCAAATCCATATAAAAAAGGAAGAGGGAAAGCAATATAATGAGTCTGATCTTCATCTGTTTCTTTTGGTTTTGTCGATAATTAATCGATCAAATATTTGTTTTCAAGGGTGGTAATCAGTTTTACAGCACCTTTTAGAATTTTTATACTTAGTTTCTCAAATTTGCCAATAATTTCTCCGTCCAATTGTAACAATCTGGGTTTATCAAAAATGATATCCGCTTTTTGTGTCTGTAGAACTTTTCCGGTTTGGCTGTCGTAAAAATTTTCGTCAAATTTTGAAAGCCCTGCTTTTATAAGTGATTTTGAATCAATTTTATTAATCAAAACCAACTCAAATTTTCCATCCATAGGATTTCCGATGAGGTTTAAAGCTATTCCGGTACCATATTTTCTGGCATTACAGATTCCGACCATAAAAACCGTTTCATTATATTCCCGGTTGTTTGCGATAACCTTAACCTTAAAAGGTTTAAGTTTTAATAATTGTTCGACAAAATATTTCCCATAGGTAGCCATTCCACGATTTGGATCATTTTCATAAGAATTTATAATTTGAGCATTAACCCCTACATCGCCAATATGCAAAGTAAAATATTTTTCATTGATTTTTAAGAGATCCAATCCTTCGATTCTCTCAGACATGATAATATCTTTTAAGGCATTGACAGGTTTTGGGTTTATATAAAGTTCTGTAGCCATGCCATTGGCAGAGCCTAAAGGAATGATTCCCATTGGATATTCGGTGTTCTTTAAAACTACCGAAGTAAACAACGTAGTGCCATCTCCACCCACAGAAACAACTTTATCCGGTTTCATCTCATCTAAAACCAACTTTAAATTCTTCTCATCATTTTTACCTGTTGTTTTAAAAACTGTATAATCTATCCCATATTTTACACAAAGCTTCTTAGCCCTTTTTAAAAAAGGCTCTTTATCAACGCCTCCTGAAATTGGATTCACTACAAATAACAGTTTCATAGATCTAAATTTTTAAATGCGATAATAATTATCTTGTATTTTTTCATGTGTTGACTATTTCTTTATTTTAATATTATTTTTAAATTTTCTAATTCCATATTGATATCTGTTTTCTCATTGAAATAAACTGCATCGGGAAAAGTATTATTTAAATTTTCCCAATACAATTGTTTTCTTTTACTTATTTTTGATTTGGTTTGCCTTATATAAATTCGTAAGATTTTAGAGGGAAAATCTTTAGCTACCTGTGTATAGATTTCCATATCTTTTTGGGTATCATCTCCTATAAGTACGTATTTCTCTTCTTCGGAATTTTCTATGATAAACCGAATATTTTTATACTTAAAGTTCTTCACTTTCTCACCTGAAAGTAACTGCTTAAAATT
>JANTGS010000094.1 GCA_024762795.1 Flavobacteriaceae bacterium
AATATTTTAAAATAAAAAAACAGCAGAAAATAGGGATACCAGAAAAATATATTTTTTTCATTAGTGGAAAATAGGAGGTATTTTTCGGAATATTTCTGATAGATTGCTTATAAAAATTATCATTTTTTAACATATATCCAAAATCTGATCTGTTGAGGTAAAATACACATTTTATAGACTCTTCCATTAAATAAATAATTCACTAACTTTATAGAGCCATTGGAGTTTAATATTTTATTACCTAACCAGCTCCTGTAAAACGAGTTTAATATAAAAATTATATATCATGAAAAAAATACTATTGTTTACCGGAGATTTTGCCGAAGATTACGAAACTATGGTGCCTTTCCAGATGCTTGAAATGTTGGGTTATACTGTTCATGCAGTTTGTCCGGGGAAAAAGAAGGGAGAAACGGTAAAAACCGCCATACACGATTTTGAAGGGGACCAGACCTATACAGAAAAACCGGGTCATCAGTTTGCCCTGAATTATAGTTTTAGTGATGTAAAGGCCGGTGATTATGACGGACTTGTCATTGCAGGGGGCAGGGCGCCTGAATATTTACGTTTAAATCAGGAGATTTTGAAAATTGTACAGCACTTTTTTTCTGAAAATAAGCCTGTAGCAACAGTCTGTCACGGTGCTCAGATCCTGACAGCAGCAGGCGTTTTAAAAGGAAGAAAGTTAACAGCTTATCCTGCGGTGGGGCCGGAAGTTCAACTTGCAGGAGCAGAATATCAGGAAATTCCAGTTGACAGTGCCTTTGTGGACGGAAATTTAGTAAGTTCTCCGGCCTGGCCCGGTCATGCTAAAATTATACGTGAATTTGTCAAGCTTCTCGGAGCCAAAATAGAAATCTAAAGTGCATAAAAAAACCGGATCTGATTTTGTGATCAGATCCGGAATTAAATAATCATTAATTAAAAACTAAAAAAACTAAAAACTATAAATCTATTATTTTGATCTTATTTCTGCCTAATTTTATTTTACCACTTCTTTCCAGCTTCTTAAGTAATCTTGAGATCACCACACGGGAAGTATTCAGATCATCAGCTATTTCCTGATGTTTGATGTGTAAGTTGAAATTACGCATGATCTTTACTTTATCGGTAAGGTATTTGTACAGGCGGTCATCAAGATTCATAAAGGCCAGACTGTCTATAGCTTCAACCATTTCGAGCATTCGGTTATGGTAGCTGTCAACAATAAACTGTCTCCAGGACCTGTATTTGATTAGCCATTCTTCGATCTTCTGTACCGGAATCATAATACATTCGGTATCTTTTTCAACCTCACCTCTGAAAATACTTTTATTTTTATTGATACAATTAACAAAAGAAATAGCGCAGGTATCTCCACGCTCAAGGAAATACATCAGGATCTCATCTTTTTTAGAATCTTCACGGATGATCTTTACAGCGCCATCAAGTATGAGAGGAATTTCAGACAATTCATCTCCGATCTCGATCATGGTTCTTCCCTTATCGTATTTTCTGTACACTCCAATTGAGGCAATTTCATTCAGCAATTCTTCATCAAAGACCATCGAATAATAATCCTGAAGCATTTTTAAGATTTGATCCTTATCATTTTCCATTTTCATTGTGTTTTAACAGATTTTCAAAGATGCTTTAAAAGGCTAAAGTTAACAACCTCCTTCTGCAACTCTTTTTTTCTTTTTCTTTACGGTAATTACTTTTTTTACAACTTTAGGTTTTTCAGCAATTCCCGAACTGCTTGTAGCTTCTTTCATTACTTTTGCATAATCCACTGCAGGTTCTTCTATAGCTACATTATCTACAAATAACTTATTATTTTCAAACCGTGGTTTTACGCAGAGAATTTTGATATTTTCATATCCAAGTTGATACAGAAGCATCCAGGCAGAGCTGGCTGTATCAGGATCTTCTCCGTATAAGATTATAGTTTTATTTTCATCATTCAGGTTTTCAATAAAACCGGAATTATCTTCGGTTAAGATCTGCGCTAAAGGAATATTAACTGCATCTTTAATGTGTCCTTTATCATAATCGTAAACACTTCTGACATCTATAAGAACATAATCAGAAGAATTTAATGATTTTAATTGTTCGGCAGAAAGAATATAATCCTTCTTTACAACTTCTTTTAAAGTGGCCTCTGCACTATTCTTAAAAATATATTTTGGTTTTTTATAAGTTAAGAATCCAATGATAATAATCAGTAAAAATAATACTGCAGATATTGATATTCTTTTTGTTTTTTCTAATTCTTTCATGATATGCTATAAAAAATTAATAATAAAATGAAATTTTAGCAACCTCCTTCGGCTACTCTTTTCTTCTTCTTTTTAACGGTTATCACCTTCTTTGGAGTTGCCTTTTTTGTATCACTTTTTGGAGCTCCCACACCAAAATACATTCCTGCAGCCTTTCGGAAATCATATAATTTAAAGGCAGTTTCCGGCATATTTTCAGCAGGATATTTTGGGCTGATGATGGTATTGAACCACTCATTAAGTCCGCCTTTTAACACATAAACACTTTTAAACCCTTTCCTGTTTCCTATCTTCCAGGCCTGGTCAGCATGATAATTGTCATTTGAAAAGAGAACAACATCATAACTGTCCTGATCTATATAAGAAACATAATCTTCCTCAAGTAATTTTTCAAGAGGAACGTTAATGGCATTGGGTAAGGTAAATGCATTATATTCTTCTTCTGATCTGGTGTCGATCAACAGTAGTGTTGGATCCTGATCGATAATCCTTTTTGCAAGCTGATCTGTACTGATGTATCGATCCGATTTTAAAGTATTTAAAACAAATTCCTCAGGATTAGTTCCTTCATTATCGATCTTCTCCGGCAGGAAAAATAAACCTGCAGCCATAAGGATCATCAGAATAGCCAGGAATTTATATTCTGTTTTAACAAGAATTTTTTTGCTTTTATAACGTTTTGACATAACTGTAATTTTTTAGTAAAATACTTTTTTAACTCTTTTTCTGATAAAATCAGAGAAATAGAATACGATGACAGCAATAACGGTGAAAATTAATATGATCCAGTATGGAGAGATACCAAAAGTATCCATCATTGTAATATGACCATAATTTGAACCGTTAAAGAATGGCTCTAACAGGCCAAAGGATTCAGAAAAGATAAATACTCCAATCATGATCCCCACAGCGAATGCAAGGGCATCTATTTTACCAATACCGATCGCGCAAAGGCTGGTACCGGGGCAATAGCCGCCAAACATAAAGCCGAGGCCCATAAAGACACCTCCTACAATAGCAGGCCAGAGATAGGTTGGGTGTACATAAAGTTGTGAAATATCTACCCATCCCAGGTAGTCCATATAGTAAAGGCCGATTGCAGATACGATGGCTGTGGTAAAGAATAATTTTATTACAGCAAAATCATACCCGTAAAAAACACCAATTATTTTTCTTGATGATGAAAACCCGGAGGCTTCCATGATGTATCCAAAAGCTAAACCGATAAGGAGTGCTATTACAAAATTCCATTCAATTGGAATCAGTCCGTTAGGAATTAAAGGTCCCATAATTTTATTTTTTTAATTAATTAAATCCAATTTTTTCTAAAGAAATAAGAGATCAGATAGCCTGTTCCAAAGATCATCGCTACCGTTAAGAAACCTCCTGTAGACAATACTGCCATTCCGCTAAGACCTGCACCACTGGTACAACCTCTTGCCAGTTGAGCTCCCAGGCCAAAGAGTACACCGCCGGTTAAAGCATAGATCAGTCTTTTTTTACTGGTGATCTTTGGAGAGTGTTCAACGATCGGTTTTAACCTGTTGGCCATAGCACCCGATAAGAAACCGCCAAATAAAACTCCAATGGCTTCAAATACCAGCCAGGTATTCATAGGAGATTCTCCTTCTTTAATAAACTTGCTGTAATAAGCATTGTTTTCAGCATGAGCCGGAGCAACAGCATCAACCACTGTTACCACTGTACTTTTCATAGCACCACTGGCACCCAAACCTCTACCGGTTATATAAAAAGTCAATATGATCAAAAGGCCTAATAGAAATCCGCCGAAATAAGGATTCCAGTAAACACGTCTTTTAATTTTCTGTTTATTTTTCATCTTGTAAATTTTAGTATAAATATCGAGTTATCTGACCGGCTTCCACCATAACAATTCTAAAAATGAATCCTCCGATTAAGACCAGCAGGGCAGGAACATAAGAAGGTACTTTGTGTCCCATCAATTCAATGCCTTCCATAATACCCGGAACAATGAGTCCGAGAATTACAACAAATCCAAAGAACATCAGCGTAAATTCACCACCCACTAATATTTGCATTGCTTCCAGTTGTACATGTGAACCGGCATACATACCCATAAGCATATGAATGATCAATCCTAATTCTAAAACAACTAAAGCCAGATCAATTTTAGTAAAAAGATGTTTTTCAAAATGATCTTTAGAGAACAAAATAATGGCTGCAGCTCCTGTTGATAATCCTGAAGTAAGGAATAAAGGACCTAAAATTGCGTTATTCCACAAAGGTCTTGCGTTGAAAGCTGATAATAAGATCCCGGTATAAACTCCCAGAATAATAGATAAGGGCAGCATGATCATTGCCATGATCCTTCTGTTTTTCTGGAAAAACTTTTCAAGATTTTTCAAAAAATCAAATTTCCAGTCCCATTTAGGAAACATCTCTGTAAAGTAACTGAAAACCCAAAAGGTTAAAAGGAAAGTAATGATTAATAATACCCAGGCTCCCCATGACATTGGAGACTCAATTCTGATAGTTGTATACAACTGCCAGGCGTAGAACATATGTGTTAAATCGTATAATAATGCTATAAGACCTATCACGATTCCGATAAGAGCGATCAGCATTCCTGTTTTAACAGTAGTCTGAACTTCTTTTTCTTTTCTTAATACGGTAAATAAGGAAGCGAAAAAGATAATACCCGCTGCCATACCTCCTAAAAAGAGATACAGAGAAATTGGAAAGTGCCAAACTTGTAAAATTGGGTCTATATGTGGAATATTTCTACCACTAACGAAAATTTCTTCTTGCATGATTAAAAATTTATTTGATTAAATAATATACATTCGGATCAGTTCCTGCTTCCGGAGCAAGTACTTTATGTTTTCTTGATTTCAACAATTCTGAAACTTCACTTGTAGGATCGTCAAGATCTCCGAAATACATACATTTCGTTGGGCAAACTGATACGCAGGCAGGATTTTGTCCTTCCTCCAGTCTGTGGTGACAGAATGTACATTTATCTACATAGCCTTCCGGGTGCTGATATCTCGCATCATAAGGACAGGATTCTATACAGGCACCGCAACCGATACATTCATCATGGGTTACCTTTACAATTCCCCCTTCAACAATATGGCTGGCACCGGTAGGACAACATCTAACACAAGGTGCATTATCACAGTGGTTACATCTTTCCGATTTGAGTTCTATTTCTACAGTAGGATAAGCTCCGTTTACAGTTTCTGTTACCCAGTCTCTGCAATATCCAATCGGAACTTCATTTTCTGTTTGACAAGCAACAACACAGTCGCTACATCCAACACACTTCAGTGTGTCAATTACCATGGCATATCTCATGATTCTATATCTTTATTTGGATTTTCGGTTAAAATTCTTACAAAATTCCCTCTCATTGCGGTACCTCCCATCAAAGGATCAACAACAACACGTGTCATTAATTTAGTATCGCTTTCTCCCATACCAAAGGCTCTTGACAATTTTTTATTGTTGTGTCCGAACCCATGATACATATAAACAGAATCCCAGCGAATCCTTTCAGTAACACGAACTTTAATAGGGAATGTTGAATGAATTCCGTCCTGATTCTCTAACCAGACTTCCTGGTCATTCTTAAGGCCTTCAACTCTTGCAACTTTAGGATTAACCCATAATTTATTCTCCGATTTCAGGTCGAATAGATTAGGATTATTAATGGTCCTACTGAAAGTGTGCATTGGTGAACGACCGTAGTTCAGGCGATAGAAGCCCTGATCAGGTTGTTTATGATCTGTATATTTTGGCATTGGATCAAATCCTTTCTCGGCCAGATCCGGAGAGTAAAATTCAATCTTACCACTATCGGTTGCGAATTCATAAGGCTGTCCTTCTTCGAGGAAGATAGGCCCCGATTTTCTTGGGAATTTCTTAACACCGATCTTTTTCATTTCTTCCAGTGAAGTTCCCATTTGTTTTAATTGCCATGCGATTACCTCTTCAAAATCATTGTAATTAAAGTAATCATGCAAGCCCAGTTTTTCTCCTAATTGTTTGGCGATCCACCAAACCGGTTTAGATTCGTATTTAGGCTTGGCAGCAGGCATACGCAAAGCGATGGAAGGTTCACGGTTGGTTGCAGATCTGATTCCGTCGTATCTTTCTAAGTAAGTACATTCTGGAAGTACAACATCAGCGTAACCTGTTATTTCCATAGGCATGGTATCAATAACAGCTATAAATTCCAATGAGTCAATAGCTTTTTCAATCATTTCACGTTGTGGAACTGTATTGACAAGATTTGTACCGGCAACGATCCATGCTTTTATAGGATGTTCTTCATTTTCTCCCGGAATGGAGGCTTTTATCAATTCGGAAGTAATACCCATTTCGGCATAAGGATATTTTTCACCTATCTCTTCCCATCCCCATTTTGGTTTTGGATAGGGCGGATGTGGGAACTTAGGTACTTTAACTTTTTCTTTAAAGTAGAATCCACCTCTTCTTCCCCAGGATCCTAAAAGTCCGTTTAACATTGCAATTGCTCTTTCTCTTTGAGAGTCATCACCATACCAAACCACATGACGTCCCGGATGAACTATAACTGAAGGTGCTGATGCAGCCATTACTCTTGCCGTTTTTCTAATCTCTTCAGGTTTTATGGTTGTAATACCATAAGCCCATTCCGGAGTATATTCTTTTACATGTTCTTTTAATTCATCAAAACCAAATCCATATTGTTTTACATATTCTTTATCATAAATATCTTCATAGATCAAAACATGCATCCATGCCAGTAATAAAGCAATATCGGTTGATGGTTTAATGGCCAGCCAGTGTTGGGCTTTACTCGCTGCGGTTGATAATCTTGGATCAACAGCGATAATAGTTGCTCCGTTATCAATGGCATCTGACATTTCCTGTACCTGAGAGTTGTGCATATTTTCACCAATGTGCGAACCGATCAATACCAAACATTTTGTATCTCTGATATCGGTGGGTTCCGGTGAACCAATCCATGAACCAAAAGTTAAACCAAATCCTGTTTCTCTTGGGCCACGGCATTGTGCGTAGGCAGGTTCGGCAATACTATCAGAACCATAGGCCTTAAATAGATGCTCAAGGTGGCTACCGGGAGATCCGTGTTTAAGTAAAGCCATACTCTCGGGTCCGTATTTATCTTTAACTTCTGCCATTTTGTTGGCGATCAGTGTTAAAGCTTCCTCCCAGCTGGCTTTTCTGTAGGTGTCATCTTCTCCGTTCTTTCCTTTTACCCTGATCAGAGGAGTTTTAAGCCGGTCTTCATCAGCGTACATTCCAACACCCCCTGTTCCTCTTGGACAAAGACGACCGTTACAGTGAGGGTCATTTTCATTACCAATTAATTTCTTGATATTGTTATTTTCATCAGTATAGGCCCAGGCCGCACACTTCCAGAAACATACTTCGCAATAAGTAGGAGTTCTTTTTAAATTCTTAGCAGTTTTTGCTAAAAGATTATCATCAGATAAAAACTCATTACTTATCGAACCAAATGCAGTAGTGGAAAGAGCAACGCCTCCCATACCCATTGCAGAGATTTTGATAAATGTTCTCCTTGAATTATTCATAAGTATTTTAGTTTTGATTTTTAAATCTGTGTAAAGATTATTTAAACAATTACCGCGCAAAGTTAAATCGAACATCAGCCTATTAAGATGATATTAGTCATATTAATACTAAAAATGATGTGACTATAGTAACAAAACAAAAATTATGAGTGAAATGATTCTTAAAAAACAGTCATTTCTGTAATAATAAAATTGTAGTTTTGTTTTTTAAGAATCCTTTTGTTTATGAAGTTTTTCAGTAAGAAAATATTCCCATGGTTATTTATTGTACTCGTTATTTTAATCTTTTTGTTTTTAAAACTGGGAGATTATAATGTAAAACCGGATACAGAAAAGCAGGGGTATTCTTCGGTTTCCGGAAACCGGGAATCGTGTTTTGCCTGTCATGATCAGGAATCGGGTTATTCCTCTTATCACAATCCCGAAAATATGGGCTGTACAAGCTGTCATTTGGGCGATCCTTCCTCAGAAGAAAAAGAAAAAGCCCATCGAAATATGGTGTTGATTCCCGGAAATCTTTCTAATGCGGAAAAGACCTGTGGGAAATGCCATACAGAAGAATTGAAAAAGATCAATCAATCACTGATGACCACCAACAGCGGACTTATCGCTGTGGATAAATTTATTTTTGGAGAAGCTGATTCTCCCGATCATCACTATCATGTAAAGGATCTTAAATTTTCAAAGACCGATCAGCATTTGAGAAGTCTTTGTATGAATTGTCATCTGGGAGCAGAAAAGAAAGAATTTGGAAAGATCAGTCAAATGAGCCGGGGAGGAGGCTGTAATGCCTGTCACCTGAACTATTCCGGTAAGGCAGAAAGCGATCTGGATCAATACCTCAATTCAGATAAAAAAATACTACCAAAATTTCATCCTTCCACAGACATCCATGTTTCTAATGAACACTGTTATGGTTGCCACAGCAGGTCGAGCCGGATTTCCACCAATTACGAAGGCTGGCAGGAAACTTTACTCGACAGTATAGAAATTGTTGGTAAAGAAGAATTTAAACAAGTGGAAGACGGAAGGGTATATCAGTTTCGCGGAGAAGATGTACACCATTCAAAAGGGTTGCTTTGTATTGATTGTCACAGTTCTCATGAGGTGATGGGAGACGGGAAAAAACATTTGCATGAAGAAAAGGCCGTAACACTGGCTTGTGCCGATTGTCATTATAAAGATAAACCGGAAACAATTGCCTATAAAGAGCT
>JANTGS010000095.1 GCA_024762795.1 Flavobacteriaceae bacterium
AATCTTTCTTATGATTTTAAGATGGTTTGTTTTACAGATGATGAATCCGGTATCAGAGAAGAAGTAACCTGTTACCCGATACCAGAAATTGATATACCCGGTAATTTACCTGAAAGAATGTGGAAAAAACTGACCACCCTTAAAGGAGATCTTTACGGTTTAAAGGGAACTGCTTTGTTTCTTGATCTGGATATTGTAATTGTAGATAAAATAGATTGTTTTTTTGATATTTCAGGAGATTTCAGAATCATCAAGGATCCTGATATGAAATACTGGAGAATTACAGGGAATTCCTCTGTTTACAGATTTGAAATTGGGAAACATCCTTATGTTTTTGATCATTTTGTTAAAAATTTTGATAAGATCAGAAAAGAGCATAGAAATGAACAGGAATATTTAACCCATGCCATTAATGAAAAGGGGATGTTAGAATACTGGCCGCAGGAATGGTGCCCGAGTTTTAAATATGATTGTCATTCTAAAATTCCTTTTAATTTCTGGAAAAAACCAGTTATTCCTGAAGGATCAAAAATAATTATCTTTCATGGAGAGATTAACCCCCATAAAGCTATAAAAGGTGGCTGGGGGAAATGGTATCGTTATGTTAGAGCGGCTTCCTGGGTTGCAGATTACTGGAAATAAAAAAAGCCTCTTTTATCTTAAAAGAGGCTTTTTTTGTAGGTCATACTTTGTTTTACAGATTTGGAATTCTTAAAACCTGACCCGGATATATTTTGTTTATATCCTTTAACATCGGCTGATTGGCCTCAAAGATCACGTTGTATTTCATAGCATCACCATAATATTCCTTTGCGATCTTACTTAACGAATCACCACTTTCCACAGTATGCATTCTGGCCTGAGGTTCAGGAGCCGCTGTTGTCATTTTATCTTCAACATTTGCAATTCCTTTTGTATTACCTATAGCTAAAACAACTTTTTCGTGTGTAGCCTGATCAGCTGCAACACCCCAAACTTTAGCGGTATCACCGTCAACTTCAATGTCGATATCGGTTACATCAAAACCGTAGGCATTGATTGTTCTTAATAATTCGTCTGCTTTTGCAGTATTATCTGCAGCAGATTCTACTGATTTATCTCCAGAATCTTTGAAGAATGAAAATAGTCCCATAATTATATATTTATTGATTAGTTTTGAAGATGTTAATTTACAAAAAAAATAGCATTTACAAATGTTAATTATTCTTTAAAGCTTACAACTGCTTTTAAGAAAGCTGATCAGGTTTTTAACTAAATTTTTATATTTTTGAAATTAGTTATTTAATCTTTTTTATGAAAGCAATTCTCTGGTTGGTTTTTATCTCGGTAATAGGTCTTATTATTTACGGTTATTATATCAATAGTTCTGAATATGAAGGAGGTGAAAAATATATCGGCGCAGGGGTTTTTTTATTTGCCTTCGTACTGATGCCTTTATTTATTTATCATCGATATAAAGGCAGAGATTTAAAGCAATACCGTTTGTTTCCTACCAAAGAAATGAATAAAGAATACAAAAAAAATAAAAAACCGGAAGATCAGAAATTATAATTGAGTCCTATATACAAGCCTGAATCTCCATCCTGAATATTAATGCTTCGACCGTAATCCAGTCCTACAATAAAATTTTCATTCATAACAACTTTAAATCCTGCACCGTAGCTGTAATGCATCTTTTCCGCACCAAAATTAAAATAATCTTCTAAAGTATCTCCATTCGGATTTCCGTTAGCATCATAACCTATGGCATATTGCCCCCATAGATCATAATCGGTTAAGGGTGTTTCCTGGTTGATCTGGTTTACCTTATCTTTGATATCGGCCAGCTGAACAACTCTTCCGGCATCTAAAAAGGCATTTAAAGCAAGGTACCAGTTCTGTTTAAACCAGCGAAATTTTACAAATTTATACCGGAATTCTGCATTGGCCATAATTTCTCCGTTACCTACAACTCTGTTCCTCCTGATTCCCCGCAAGGTACGCTTGCCACCAAGTCCTTCTCCCGGACTTCCTTTTAGCAAAACACTATACATTACAGGCATACTGTAATAAGGTTCCTTACCTGCAATATTTCCCGAATAGTCCAGTCGGTAAACGAAAGAGAGTTTATCTTTTATCAGCGTAAAATATTGTCGGAAAGTCACATTCAGTTTTAAATAAGAAGAATTGATATTCCCGATAAATTCCGGTACCCATACGAGTACTGCTTCCCCCAATATTCCTTTTGAAGCATTAGACCAGCTGTTACGAGAATCGTACATTATTCCGCCTTTCAAACCTAAAAAAGAGCCTCCGCTTGCATTTTCAGGATCGATCACGCCCCATCTTACATAACGATTCCATAAACCGGGCATCTGATCAATGGGATGTATCTGGTCTTCTTCATCACGACCATCATTGTACCGGTTCACATCAAGTGAGTTTACTTCAAAATTAAAGAATTCGAGCCCTCCCATCCAGCTCAAATGCTCATTGATCGGGTTGAGAATATCCAGTTTGGCTTTTAATCTTTTGGTTTGATTTTTATAAAACATACGTGATTTATAGGAGGTGTCTGCACGGTCTTCCCAACTGGAATTATACACAGATTCATATCCGTTTACTCCGTAAAAATCGTATTGTTCATCGGGTTGATATTTTATATCCACATAGACTGTTCTGCCGGGCAGGATCCGATTGGATTCATAGGAGAAATTGTATAATCCGCTGCCTTTGGTAAAAAATGAAACTTCCAGATAATATCGGTCGTAATAATTTGGATAGATCTTCCCATCTCCATAATTGTACAGATCGACAAGACCCCCATATTGAAATCCCAGATCACTGTTATAAGTAATGGCAGGCAATACTCCAAAACTCCATCCTTTTTTAATAGTAGAATCGTCTTTATTTTCTTCCTGTGCAAAAAGTGTATTCACAAATAGGAATAAGATCAAATAAAAGAGGCCTAAATTTTTCATAAGCATAGTAAATTAGTTCAGATTTCTTTTTTCGATAAAGAATTTTTTTATCAGGTTTCCACATTCATTTTCCAGAATACCCCCTGTTACAATTGTTTTAGGATGCAGTTGAGTTTTAAAGTGTTGGTAACCTCTGTTGAGATCATGTGCTCCGAAAACAATTTTTCCAATTTGAGTCCAGTAGGCTGCTCCTGCACACATCTGGCAGGGTTCCAGTGTAACATAGAGGGTGCAATTTTGAAGATATTTACCTCCGAGATAATCGGCAGCAGCAGTAAAAGCCTGCATTTCGGCATGTGCGGTTACATCATTCAGGGTTTCTGTGAGATTGTGCGCTCTTGCGATAATTCTGTTGTTGATCACAATTACAGCACCGATAGGAACCTCCCCCTTTCCATAAGCGATCTCAGCCTCCTGAAGAGCTCTTCGCATAAAATATTCATCGTTAAAAGGATCTTCCATGTTAAAAATCGAGTTTTTCTGCGATCAGATCTGAATCGATCCGGTTTAATACTTGCTGTAAAACCTCTTTGTCTTTATTGGTGTAAAAATAACGTTTTGGATTTGATTTACTGCTATTGAGAAGGCTTTCCTGTAATAATATATTGCGGGTCTGTCTGGCAATAGCTTCACCGGTATCGATAATAGTAACTTTTTCGCCGGTAATCACTTTTATTTGAGGAATTAAGAACGGATAATGTGTACATCCCAGTACCAGATGATCGATATTTTTATTCAGCATAGGCTGAATATATTTTTTTAAAAGTCCGGTCATTTCTTCAGAATATATTTTATTGGATTCGATCAGTTTTACAAGCCCTTCCCCAATTTGATGTGTTACGTCAACTCCTTTGGCAAATCTTTGAGAAGTTTCGTATAAAAGGTCACTATTCAGAGTTCCCTGAGTTGCCAGAATACCCACACTTTTGGTCTTTGAATTAAGTGCTGCCGGTTTAATTCCCGGTTGTGTTCTGATGATTGGAACCTTATGGCGTTTCCGCAATATCTTAACCGCATTGGTAGAAGCCGTATTACAGGCCACTACAATGATCTTACAATTCCTTTTCAGTAAAAATTGGGTGTTTTTTTCACTCAGATCGATGATATTCTTTTTACTTTTATCACCATAGGGAGCATTTTTACTATCGGCGAGATAGATGATATTTTCATAAGGTAACAATTGATGGATTTTCCTGTAAATTGTAAGTCCGCCAATACCGGAGTCGAATATGCCTATGGGATTTTCATTCATCTTTTGATTGTAAAATACTGTAATCTGGCAGACCTGTTTATTTTGTTTCTGAGCCTCTAAATTTAATAATTTTATCCTTACTTTTATACACTATAAAATTATTAATTTACAGTGAGTCATTTCCTGAAAAATATTGATGATCCCTCTGACCTGAAAAGGATTTCCCCAAAAGATCTGCCTGCTTTAGCTCAGGAAATCAGAGATTTCATTATCGATATTGTTTCTGAGAAAAAAGGCCATCTGGGTTCCAGTCTCGGGGTAGTGGAATTAACAATTGCTCTGCATTATGTTTTTAACACTCCCGATGATCAGCTGATATGGGATGTAGGCCATCAGGCATATCCTCATAAGATCCTTACCGGCAGAAGAGATCGATTCCATACCAACAGGCAGTTGAACGGTATTTCCGGTTTTCCGAAAAGGGAAGAGAGTATTTACGATAGTTTTGGTGTGGGACATTCTTCTACATCGATTTCTGCTGCATTGGGAATGGCCATTGCTTCACGTTTAAAAGGTAATTTAGAACGGCACCATATTGCGGTGATAGGAGATGCAAGTATTGCTGCCGGAATGGCTTTTGAAGGTTTAAATCATGCAGGAGTTGCCAGATCAAATCTTTTGATCATCCTTAACGATAATGAAATGGGGATCGATCCAAATGTAGGTGCTTTAAAGCAATATTTAACCTCAGTTAAAAAAGAAGGTGAGGATTCAAAAAAGATCAAACAGGATAATATTTTTGAAGTTTTGAACTTTACTTATTTCGGGCCTGTTGACGGACATGATATCAAAGCACTTATTGATCAGCTGGAGGAATTAAAAAAAGTTTCCGGACCGAAGTTTCTTCATGTGATCACTAAAAAAGGAAAGGGATTGCGTCAGGCTGAACTCGATCAGATCACTTATCATGCTCCCGGAAAATTTGATAAGATTACAGGAGATATCATTAAAAAATCTGAAAAGAAAGAACCTCCTAAATTTCAGGATGTTTTTGGGCTGACACTGGTGGAACTCGCTAAGCAGAATAAAAAGATTATTGGTATTACACCGGCTATGCCTACCGGAAGCTCGATGAAATACATGATAGCGGAATTCCCCGAAAGGGCTTTTGATGTAGGAATTGCCGAACAACATGCTGTTACTCTTGCAGCAGGGCTAGCCACACAGGGTATGATCCCTTTCTGTGCTATTTATTCCACTTTTTTACAGCGGGCCTATGATCAGGTGATACATGATGTGGCTTTGCAAGATCTTCCCGTTATTTTTTGTCTGGACAGAGCGGGTTTGGTTGGGGAAGATGGAGCTACGCATCACGGGGTCTTTGATCTTGCCTTTTTAAGGATTGTACCCAACATGATCATTTGTGCTCCAATGGATGAGGTTGAACTCAGAAATATGATGTTTACAGCTCAACTGGGTTTAGGCCATCCTATAGCCATAAGATATCCCCGCGGAAGAGGAGAAATGATTAACTGGGAAAGACCTTTCCAAAAGGTCGAAACAGGAAAAGGAGTGCTTTTAACTCCGGGTGATAAAGTTGCCGTTTTGAGTATCGGAACTATCGGTTTAAAAATAAGATCAGTAATAAAGGAATTTAAAAAAGGGGAGATAGCCCATTATAATATGAGGTTTTTAAAACCTTTGGATGAGGAATTATTAAAAAATATATTTAAAAAGTTTAAAAAGATCATCACAGTAGAAGATGGTATAATATTTGGTGGATTTGGGAGTGCGGTATTAGAATTTGCAAATAATAATAATTACCGTCACCAAATTGAGATTCTTGGAATCCCGGATAAATTTATCGAACATGGAACTGTTGACGAATTACATAAAATTGCCGGACTGGATAAAGAGAATCTTAAAAGAATAATTCAAAAAAAATTGGGGAAGTAAAACAGATTTTCTTATGAAGAGATTAGTTTTTTTATTTTTTATATTGACATTTTCACTTACCTATTCACAAACAGAGGAGAAAAGAGATTCTGTAAATATGATCAAAACCAATCATTTCGGACTAAAAACTGAAAAGCCAAGATCATTTTACAAGCCCCTCAGGTGGGACTCTATGAAAATTTATAAAAAAACTTTTTACATTGAGAATTACGTTCTGATGCGAAAAGAGGTACTTGATTCTCTGTTACGCCCCTATTATATTGTCAGGGTAGATTCAGTTAATAAAGATACTCTTTTTCTACCCAAATACCGCCCCAAAGTAAATAAGATCACTCAGGACACCTCTTATGTTAAAAAACCAACTCAGGTCACTTCTATTAATACGAATGCTTATTACGGGATCGATACCATAAAAGCATTGAGTGATGTTAATGTAGTTAATGTAAGTAAGATCAACCGGGTTATCGATCCGGCCTGGTGGGTAAATGAAAATAGTATTGGACTGGATTTAAATGAAGTGGCTTTTTTAAACTGGAGTGCAGGAGGAGAGAATGCGATCTCAGGATTGTTAAAAATCAATTTTAACCGCACCTATGAAAATGAGCGACTGCTTTGGAAAAGTGAGATGAGGATGCGTTACGGTCTTAATATGCAGGAGGGAAGGGAATTGAGAAAAACCAATGATGAGCTGAGATTGAACTCTTCTTTGGGGTACAGATCCTATCTGGGCTCAGATTGGTATTATACCATGAAATTTAATTTTTATACACAATTTACAGATGGATATAAATATCCCGATACAGAAAATCCAATTTCCAGATTTTTTGCACCGGCTTATCTTTTCTTTGGGGCTGGAGCACAATATAATTTAAAACCCAAGCATTTTACTGTCTATATGTCGCCAATTACCTTTAAATCCACTTTTGTTTTAGATGATGATCTTTCTAATGAAGGTGCTTTTGGGGTAGAAAAGGGCAAACATTCCCGTATAGAATTTGGTACTCTGGTACAATCGCACTGGCAGGTCGAGATCATCAAAAATATTGCTATGGAAAATAAATTAAGTCTGTATACCGATTACATTAATAATTTTGGAAATATTGATGTAGACTGGCAGCTCAATTTTAAGTTTAAGATTAATAAATACTTTGAAGCGGGTTTTGGAACGCATTTAGTATATGATGATGATATCAAATATAAGGAGGTGAATGAGGATGGGGATATTATTACTTATGGTGCCCGGGTGCAATTTAAACAGCAGCTGGTAATAGGGATTTTACTTAAATTCTAAAAAGATCAGCTTAGATCAATACCATTGATCTTTTTATGTAATTGTATGGCATAACCGTCGGAAAGTCCTGAAACAAAACTACAGGCCTGCATGATCCTGTCATAGGTTGAATCTTTAGGCTCTTTATAATTCTCCGGGAGCAGACTAAAGATCAGTTTTTCATACCCGGAGGCTTTATTTTGATAAGTGTTTTCAATTGCCGGTACAAATGCATCGAGCAGATCAGCCAGAATCTGATAACCTGCTATTTCTTTTTCAACAACATCTTTGTTCTTGTAGATCTTTTCCACACTTAGTTTAAGAATGTCATTAATCTGGGCTTCATATTTGCTTTTATCCAGTAGAGACCGGTGAAAATTTCCTTCCAGAATTTCCGCTTCATTCTCGATAAAAACTCTTGCAGCTTCATTGATCAGATTGCCTATAGCAAGTGCTCTCAAATAACTGATCCTGTCTTTTTTATATTGTAATCTGTGATATTTTTTAGTGTCTATGGAGTCTCTTACCAGATTGATCAGATATTCCAGTGCATAGTCTTCAGAGACCAGCCCAAGATTGATACCATCTTCAAAATCAATGATGGTATAACAAATATCATCAGAGGCTTCTACCAGAAAAGCAAGCGGATGACGTGAAAAACTGGTATATTTTTTGTTGGTTGGCTGTAAGCCGAGTTCCTCGGCCATATCCAGAAAGAACTCTTTTTCCGATTGCAAAACTCCGAATTTCTTTTCAGAGATATTCTTACTCGGTTTCTTAGGCAGGGATTCTTTAGGATATTTTGTAAAAGCTCCCAAAGTAGCATAAGATAAACGTAAGCCACCTTCTATTCCTGTTCTCGATTCGGTCAGGATCTTGAATCCCATGGCATTTCCCTCAAAATCGATCAGATCCTGCCATTGTTTTGGTTTTAGTAAGGATTTGTATTTTTTTCCGTTTCCGGAATTAAAATATTCTCCAATGGCGTTTTCACCGCTGTGACCAAACGGCGGATTACCGATATCATGTGCCAGGGCAGCAGCTGCCACTATTGCACCAAAATCATTGAATTGATAACCTTTTTCATTAAGTTCAGGATATTTTTTTAAAAGGTGATTTCCAACAATTCTACCCAAAGAACGCGCCACAACAGAAACTTCCATACTGTGCGTTAAACGGGTATGTACGAAATCGGTTTTAGAGCGGGGGATGACCTGGGTTTTATCTTGCAGACTTCTAAAAGAGTCGGAAAAGATAATTCTGTCATAATCAACTTCAAATCCCAGGCGGGTATTGTCCTGATCTTTTCGTAATCTCTTCTCAATGTCGCCAAATCGTTTTAATGATAGAAGTTGTTCCCAGTTCATTTATTTTTTTTGCTAAGATAAGATTTGTTGATTAGTTTTTTCCTAACGAAATAAAAAAATAAAAAAGAGCCCGTTAAGGCTCTTTAATAATTGTTATTGAGGGGGATAATAACAAAATGCTATGAAAATCCGAAATACCAGAAACATATGTAAGTTTTGGTTTCTATAATTTAATGTCAGAAAAAGCAAAAAGTTAAC
>JANTGS010000096.1 GCA_024762795.1 Flavobacteriaceae bacterium
ATTCCTATCGATAAAGCGATAAAAGCAGAGATATAATAATGTCCGTTATAAGTAAACCCATGAAGAATATCATTGTATTGAGGATAGATTTTTAGTAATAATTTCCATCCGTAGAAAGCCAGAACTCCAGAGAGTATCAAAGCCATAAGAAAAGCCCACAAACCCTTAAAAATTTCTTTTACAGAGAGTTTCTTTTGTTTAAATCCGGTAATCAATATAAAAATGAACCAGACAGAGGCCAGAATAATCATAGGCAAAACCCATGAAAAAGGATAAGTAATCAGAGTGGTGCCCGGAAAATTAAAAAAAACATTATCTTCGGCAGCATGGAGGTTTTCAAGATTTACATTTGAAAAATAATCCAGCAAAGGCATCAAATACGAGCCTTGCTGTTGTAAAGTGTTCCAGTCTAAACGTTCGTAAGTATCCTGAGCAGTGTGATAATCAAAATGATCATCGATAAAAGCAAAATTAAAACCATCTATATTGCCATCTTCTCTAAAAACGGTCAGGTCCGTATCATTGGGCAACATTTTATAAATGCTGTATAACAAGGAATTGGCTACCGGATATTTAGGTTTTGCATTTTTAAAAGCCTGGATCAATTCTTTATTACCTCCATTTGTTTCCAGTAACATATAGCTTGGGCCACCGCTTCCCCTTGCCTCAAAGTTAATCACAAGCCCCACATCTTTTGTCCATGGATGGTGATTTACAAAGGCATTAGCTCCGAGCAATCCCAGTTCTTCGGCATCTGTAATTGCAATAATGATATCATTTTTAGGTTTTTTACCTTTTGCCAGATAGGCCCGTATGCCTTCCAGAATTGTAACCACACCACTTCCGGCATCGCTTGCGCCATAAGAGGAGTGAGGTGCCGAATCATAATGTGTCAGGATGAGTAAAGCTTTCCCGTTTTCAGTACCTTGAATTCTGGTCAGGATATTTTTTGTTGTAGTTCCTGCTCTCCATTTTTTATTTATAGCAACCTGAGTCTGAACTTCAACAGGAAGTCCCATCTTTTCAAATTCTTTAATGATAAACTCTCTGACTTCTGTATGATTTTCAGTACCTGTAAAGTGGGGCTGTTTGGTAATTTCTTTAAGAAGTACCAAAGCCCTTTCAGTTGAAAATTCGGTTTTTGGAGTATCTAAGCCCGTTATTTTATGCGGTAACTGGTTGTTGATACTCCAGTAAACAGTAAGAATAATAATGATAAAAGAAACTGCTGCCGGATATTTTTTCATAGGAATTCTGATTAATATTATTCAATAGTCTCTTTTTCTTTAAACCGGGTTGCAATTCTTCTCCAGATGTCCACATTTTTGATATTGAGATGTGATTCATCGGGATCAAATAACGGATCTTTCCCTTCTTTTTTCTGCCGTTCATAATCTTTAAGCAGTGCCAGTGCAGGTTTTCTTAACAGGAAGATCGCAATAAAGTTAAGCCATGCCATAATTCCCACGCCAATATCGCCCATCGTCCAGGCCAGTTCTGCCGATCTTATTGTTCCGTAGAAAGTAGCTCCTAAGATCAGAATTCTCAGGGCCCAGATCATCCAGGGCCTTTTATTTTTATGATCGATATAGCTCACATTGGTTTCTGCAATATAATAGTAAGCCATAATGGTGGTAAAAGCAAAAAAAGTAAGAGAAATGGCAACAAAGATTTTTCCGAAACCGGGAAACTGACTTTCAATAGCGAGCTGGGTATATTCCGGACCGTAATTCACGCCGGGAAGATGTTCAAAAAGAAATCCTCCTGCAGGATCAATCACGTTATACTGAAAGGTAAAAAGAATCATAAAAGCGGTGGCTGTACATACAAATAAAGTATCGATATATACCGAAAAGGCTTGTACGAGCCCTTGTTTAGCAGGATGACTTACTTCTGCTGCAGCGGCAGCGTGAGGGGCGGTACCCTGACCGGCCTCATTAGAATATATACCCCGTTTAACTCCCCACATGATCGCCATACCCACAATTCCGCCAAAAGCCTGATTTGCACCAAAAGCTGAAGTTACAATAAGTTTAAAGATCATAGGGATTTCCCTGAAATTGATGGCTATGATCACAACAGCCAGTAAAACATAAGCAACAGCCATAAAAGGCACTACAACCTCACTAAATTTACCGATACGTTTTACACCACCAAAAACAATCAGTGCAAGGAAGAAGATAATTCCAACTCCTGTGTATACAGCATCAAAATTAAAAGCACTTTTTAAGCCGGCGGCAATACTGTTGGCCTGAACTCCCGGAAGGAAAAAAGCGGTGCTAAAGATGGTTGTAATAGCGAAAAGTGTTGCAAACCATTTTACTCCCAATCCCTTTTCAATGTAATAAGCAGGTCCTCCGCGATATTCTCCTCCTTTATTTTGTTTGTATAACTGTCCCAGGGTAGCTTCTACAAATGCTGAGGAAGAACCTACAAAGGCAATAACCCACATCCAGAAGATAGCTCCCGGTCCGCCTAACGCAATAGCTGTGGCAACTCCGGCGATATTTCCCGTACCTACACGGCCTGAAATAGCAATGGCAAAGGCCTGAAATGATGATACACCACGTTCAGAAGATTTTCCTCCGAAAAGAAGCCGAATCATCTCTTTAAACATTCTGATCTGAACAAATTTGGTTTTGAATGAGTAAAATAACCCTGAGGCTAGAGCCACAAAGATCAATGCATTACTCCATACGATATTGTTTAGGCTATTGATAAAATCTTCCATATAGAATTCCCTTTAAACTGATGTTTTGATAATTGTAAAAGTATGTAAATTTTTTTAAAAGGGTTTAAACTAATTGGTTTTTAAAGAAGATGGACGTTTTTAAAAAGGCAGGATGTTAAAGAATATTATTGATAAAAATATCCGGATGATGAATTAGATATATTAATCTCTTACTACATTAATTTCCTGCCAGTTGAGATTGGAATCGTTAAATACCTGTTCCTCCATTTTTTTATCCGGATTAAATACTTTTTCTTCAGGAATTACGGTGGGTTCCATAAGGATACTGTTGATGGAAAACACCTGTCCGATATTGATATTGGAGATTTCGTTTTTATCAAACATATGCCTTTTAACAAGTTTCACTTCGGCATCCCAGCGCATCAGGTTCGGGTACCAGAGCCCTTTAAAATTCTGATATCTGATAATCTGTGTAAAACCGGGATCTTTTATACTGATACCAATAGCAAATAAAATAGGTTTTGCTATAAAAGGGATCTTATATTTTCCTTTTACTTCAATTAAAGTGATGGCATAATTCTCTTTGCTGATCAGAATTTTACCCTGATCTTTAACGTATTCTATGCTTTTTCTGGCCTTAAAATTAATGGTTACCAGTCTTTCGCCGTTTAAGTATGTATCCTCTCCAAATGAATATTCGTATTTTGAAAAGTATTTTGGATTTAAAAAATTATTTTCATTTCCACCACTGTTGATATCTAAGTTGATCACCGATTTTGGTCCACCAAAATTTACATTTACTGTGCCATCATAGTCATCATCCGGATTGTATTCTTCTCCTTTTTTCTCAGCTCTTTTTCTTTCTTTTTCCTGTTTTTCCTCTATCCAATCTTTCATAAACTGAAATTTTTGAGGATTTTCAGCAGGGCGGTATAAGAGTAACTGATGCTTATTCTTTAAGGTATCTCCCTTTCGGGAATAATAAGTTTTAAAAACTCCTTCATTCTTATCGATGATTTGCCCGTTCTCGATAAATTTTTCACGATAATAAGCTAAAGATTCATAAGCTTGTTGCGGGTAGTTTTCCGATCTTTTTTCCAGAGCCTTTTTGATATAATCCAACGGATCCATATCAGTCAGAACCACTTCATCCAGCAGGTTATTGGCGGACTGGAGTTTTATATTGAGATCTTTTGAAATATCTTTTACAGCGATTTCATAAGTATTAAAACCGATAAAAGTTATGACTAGCGTATCATTCCGCATCGATTTTGGTATGTAAAAATCAAATTTCCCGTATTCATTGGATATGGTGCCTACTGCATGATTCTTAAGACTTATGGATGCAAAGGGCAGAGGTTCGTTATTTTCTTTATCAGAGATCGTTCCGGAGACGACAAATTTGTTTTGTGAGAAAGCCGAAAGGGATATAAATAATAAGAAGAAAAACTTTAAGATCTTCATTTAAAAAATTTACTTATTCGACGAATAGATCTCTGTTTTGTTACATTGATTGTATAAAAAAATCCTGCCGGGAACAGCAGGATTTTTTTGATTTAAATATTATATCTGTTACTGTTTGATCACTTTAAAAGTTCCCTGATTTCCTTCGGTATCTTCAAGTCTAACAAAATAAACCCCTCTGCTGAATTTACTCAGATCAACATTAACTGCCTGTTTTTTTAGGGCAATTCTTTGTCCGTATATATTAAAGACCTCAATTTTGTTAATCTGTAAAGCATTCGGGTTGCTGACCTTTAGAATACCCCGGGTTGGATTTGGATATAATGTCAGATTTGATTTAATAAAACTATCATCAACGCCAAGTAAAGCACTGTATTTATCAAAAATAAACTTTAAAAGATCTTTTCTTTCCGTATCATTATAAACTGCTTCAATAGGAAAAGCCATGTATTCAACTCCACCGTCACCATTCTGAAAACTAATTCCCGCAACCCCGGTGCCGGAATATCCATCATAAGAAAAAGAAGTTGAAGAACCACCGGTAGCTTCAATTTCATCGGGCCAGCTCACATTGATGATACCGTGAGAGCCATCATCTAATTTAAATTTTTGGTTATTGGTGTTTTTTACAGTATAATATGTGTCTTTTACACCTCCCGGTCCATCGGCCAGATAATTTGCTTTTAGATAATCTTTATAAAAAGCTTTGTCCTGAGCATCTCCTTTCTCTACAAGATCCCAGCCAATTTCTGATCCTGAGGTAATAAAAACCCCTTTGGCATCGATATATTCTTTTATTTTGGTTTGTTCATCTTTGTTAAAAGTATCCTGATTGCTACTCTCATCCAAAAGCATCCAGATCACAAAATTGTAGTTTTTCATATCTGCTATCCCATCGATCACGGCTTTCGCGGAAGCACTGGAAAAAGTAATTCCCAGTTGAGTAAGCGGATAATCGTACTGCTTGATCGCATCAAAAGAACTTCTTGTAAGTCCGTCAACAATAAGCACCTTAGAAGCATACGGACTTGGTGTGGCCGCAAGCACTTCAGTTTCGGCAGAGACCCCCGCACTGTTTTTTGATCGCACCTTAAAATAGTAAACTTCTCCCTGGGTTAAACCCGTGATGTCTATTTCAGTTGCGGTATCTTCTTTTACAACTGTGAAATTGGTATTATCTGTACTTTGCAGTACTTCATAACTGGTAGCATCGTTCCCCTGAATAAATTTTAAGGTAATGGTTGTAGCATCTTTTCTAAGGGCAGCCACAGAAACCGGCATGTTGGGTACGATAACGGCTCCGTCTCCAAATTTGGTATTGATCAGATTCCACAATTCTGTTCTTGTATTGTCATAATTCAAAGCCCAGATACCCACACCACCAATTGCTTGTGCTAAGGCAAGATCGTATTTTTTGGTTATACTTTTTTCATTATCCGACCATACCTGATTCCATTTACCATTTGATTGCCATCTATACCATGAAGTTTGAGAAGGATTATCCCATTGATATCCACCATGATTTGGGGCATTGACCACATCATCCCGGTAAAATGTAGAACCTACATAATTGTTAACTGTTGCACCTGCCGAGCCACTGCTGGCTTCCCATTGCTTTCCGTAATAAGGAACGCCGAGAATCAATTTTTCAGGATATTTGGCTTTAGCTGAAGCATAATCGCTATTCAGTGTTGTGTTAATACATTTTCCACTGGTACAGGTTAAAGGAGATACAGGTCCTGTTTTTTTGCTCCAGCTCCCGTTATAATCATAGGCCATAATAAAAAGATGATCTACGCTTTTGGCTAATCCTTCCAGTTTCCATCCTCCCCAGTTAACGGCAGGTCCGTCAAAAGATACTTCCTTTCCGGGCAGGTTGGTATGGATAAAATTGCTTAATTCTGTCATAAAGGTGTTAAGGATATCTCCTCTGTAATCTGTATTTAATCCTTCAAAATCAATATTGACACCATCCAGCTGATAGGTGTTGATGATGCCTTTTACTTTATTAAAAAAATTGTTTTTTGAAGTGGAATTGGTCATGATGGTTTCGGCAACTGTATTAGAATTCTCATCACCTCCAAAATTGGTTACTGCCATGATCACTTTAGTGCCATTGGTATGCGCTTTGTTGATCACATCTGTCCATGGCCAGCCCGAAGGATTTGTCAGATTTCCGGCACTGTTGGCTAAAAAATTAAAAACCGCAATATGGCTTAAAAGGTCATAATGCATATTGTTATGAGCGCCTTTAGCATATTCCCAGTCGGGTAAAAAACCAAAAACGATCTTTTGTAGTGCTTTTGCCTGATTTTGCTGAAGCGGAATAATATCTTTTCCGGAATTATCAAATTTACTGAGTATTTTTTCTTTTACCCTGTATTGTGATAATTGCTCTTGATGAATGCCGACATGTTCTTTTTTCTGAGATTGAATATTTTGAAAAAATAACAAACAAAATATTAAGATTGAAAGAGGTAGTTTTATTTTCATAAGAATTGAGTTTTTTCTTTAGCTAAATTAAAAAGATATTTTTAAAAACGCAAAATAACGCAAAAATTATCAAATAAAATGCATATTTTTCTTTCTAATAGAATTATATATGTGTTATGGTATATCTTTTTTAATCAATAAATAATAATCTTTTTCAAGTTTCAGATAACCCTGATCGTAAACATAGAAATAAACATTACCGGTTTTAGTAGTATAGATCGAAGTAAAAAGGTCAAAATCAAAATTCTGACGGATCAATTTTGAACCATGAATTTTTGTTTTACCTGTTGTGTTCAGACCGGTAAGGATCTTATAATTTCTTCTCAGATGATTGTTGGTATTTCTGATCAGGTTTTTTGCATCTTTATTTACCTTATTGTTATAGGCATTTCTGCAGTAATCGCTACAAAACTTTTTATCGCTTCGGCCTTTTATGGGTTCTCCGCATTCTAAACAAATTTTTGTTTCCAAGATGTATAAACTTAAAATTCAGATAAATATATTAAAAATTATTCGTTTACAAACGTTTACATTCAATTACATACGAAAGTAACTATTTATCAGCCGAATCCAACAAACAACCCATCTCATATTTGCAGTATCAAATCAAACAAAATTATTAACCTCCTGTTTTATGCAGGAATAAATTTAACATTATGAACAGTTTAAAGAACAGAGTACAGTTGATTGGACATTTAGGAATGAACCCGGAAGTTAGAACCTTAGATTCAGGAAAGAAAATGGCAAAATTTTCATTGGCAACCAACGATTATTATAAAAATGCCAAAGGAGAGAAAGTAGAGGAAACAGAATGGCATAATATTATAGCCTGGAACAAAACCGCAGAACTGGTTGAGATGTTTTTACAAAAAGGAAAAGAAGTTGCTGTAGAAGGTAAACTCACCACACGTTCCTGGGATGACGAAAAAGGTAATAAACGATACATCACTGAAGTTGTGTGTAATGAGATTCTTTTTCTTGGGAATAAAGATTGAAATCGCTCATCTTTTACTCTAAATAAGGTCTCTGACAAATAATTGAAAGGAAGAAAATTTTTCTTCCTTTCAATTATTTATGATTTTTTGTTACATATCAGGCGCTTTATCGTCGTAAAGAAAACCTAAGACATGAAAAAATTAGCATACTTACTTATTTTTGTATTATTCTCTTCTTGTGCAACACATACATCTTTTTATGATTTTTACGAAAAGAATCAATCAGAATCAGATTTTTCTATCGGACTCAACAGCTCTTTGTTAAGTAATTTTCTTTCTGATGAGGATTATGAAGAGATCAAGCCGATTTTAAGAAAAGCCAAGCATGTACGGGTATTGGTATTTTCCGACAACTATGATCCGATGAGTAAAAAATTCAATAAATTTATCAAAAGATCCGATTTTGAAAACCTGTTGTCGATCAAAGATGATGAGGATAAGGTTAAAATCTATACCCTGGAAAACAAAGACAAGATTAAAGAAATTGTGGTTGATATCAGTACCGGAGAGGAACTGGTTCTGTTAGGATTGAAAACCAACCTTTCTCCTGAGGACCTGAGTAAACTGATGGAAGAAAACGATATTAGTTTTGATTAAAACAGATCAGGTTACATTAACTTTTCTAACCATTTTAGCCAGAAATTTAGGATAAAATCTTTTTAAATAAACAGCAGCTCTTTCTCTCGGCCC
>JANTGS010000097.1 GCA_024762795.1 Flavobacteriaceae bacterium
TAAAGGGTAATAGGACTTTTAAGAAACTTTAGCTTACTTTTTTAATCGGATGAATTGATTGTCTGTGATTTACATATTGAAGTTTATCGGACAATATTGATTTTTTTATATAAATATTTATGGAAGTTGGGTAATCTATTTAGATTAATCAGGTAAAAAAAATACAGATCTTCTAAAAAGTGGATTTGAAAAACTGAAGTGAAATATTGATATTATTAAAAAAACTGCTAGGTATGAAATTAGAAATATTAATGGCACTAAGTTTGATATTTAAAATTACTTGATCATCTAAATCCATGAAAAATATAATATTTCTTCTTTTTATCTTTGAAACAATAAATTTTTCGGCACAGGAAACAATTCCTTTTGGAGGAGATATTTATAAATATCCCAGGTTTAAAGAAGATAGTTTAATTCCGGAAACTCAGTACAGAAAATTATTTAAAATAAAACTTAAAAAAATACTGGTTGAAAAGCTTAACAAGTTTGATGAAAATCCTTTCAGATATGATACCATCAAAAGAGCCATTTTAACATTTTATATCGATTCAACGGGAATTTCAAATTATAAAAGAGAATATCCCGAAAATTCCTTTAAACCCTCTTTTATAACTTTCTTTCAAAAGCTTATTGACTCTGTTCCAAGGTTTATTCCGGCAAAGGCCCGGGATGTTAATACAGTAATTTTTTATTCCCTACCTTTATGGAATCCTGATTATTTAAAAAAGTAATCAATCTTTAACTCTTTTCCATTTCATTGTGGAGATCATCCATTTGGGTAAAGATCTTGAAGGGTCTCTTTTTCTAAGATCGATATCCCAACCCAGCTTTTTTATAATGGGAACTTTGTGGGTTTCCACAAATTCAATTGGTGTACCATCGGGATCGGAAATATAAGCAAACTGTCCTGCTGCTTCCCCCATATCAAAAGAATCGGCACTATCAACCGTAAACGGGAATCCTTTTTGTTTTACCTCTTCCCGTAAGGCATCCATTCCAATGGTATCGAAACAGATATGGATAAATCCGGGATCGCCCCAGATACGATCACCATAGATCTTTTCCCCTTTTTTACCAATCAACTGGACCAGTTCTAACTGTGAGGGCCCAAACAAAGGCGCAAATCCACCGCTTCTTCTTTCCGAAGGTTTTAATAACATCCTTCTAAGCTTCTGATTGCCTCCGGGCAAACTTTTCAGATCGTCAAAAACACGGATATCATCATAAATTACCTCATCGTAACCTAAAATATCCTGATAAACTTTTACAGCTTTTTCAATATCGCTTACTCCGATGATCGCTCCATAAATTCCTCCGGTAACCGAATCGGTTTTTTCAAAAACATAATCATTCTCAACCACCTGAAAAATATTGTTATAAGGATCTCTGACAAAAAAATGCAGGGTGCCATCCGGTGATCTTCTCAGATCCCCCAACAGATCCAATCCGTCAGCTTTCATCTTTGAAAAGGCTTTTTCCACATCTGCACTTTTTACCTTGGCAACAAAGATTCCCAGATCACCCAACTGTAATTTAAATCCGGGATGTTCAGGTACTTTCCCGGTATGTTGCCAGATCTCAAAACCTCCTCCGGCCTGCATATTCATCGCGAGAACCGCATGACGGGAGCGTTTTTCTCCCTCTGTATAATGCAGCATCAATTCGGCAACAGCGGCTTCCTCAAAAACGCCAATATCCATCCCAAAATGCCTGCGATACCATTTCCATGCTTTATGTACATCCTCTACACCGATTCCGATTTGCTGTATTCCCGTGATCTTTTTTAACTTCATTGAATTCTAAAATTTTCTTATAAAAAGTATTATTTGCATAAAAATAGTCAATTCAGTCAGAAACAAAATTTCATTTAAATAATTTATCCTTTTTTTAACAGTAAAGAAGAATCATCATTTTATTTCACTTTCATTCAGACGTGTTTAATGGTTTTATCTGACAACAATAGTTTCAAAACATAAGACTGGCCATTTTTTTCTGACTTTATGTATCTTTACACTGTAAAAAAATCATCTTTTGAGTAAGCAAACCGTTTTAGAGATCTATGAGCATTCCCCAAAAACAAAGCAGATCATAAAAGCCCTTAAGAGGGAAAGATCTGAAATTCAGCTGACTAATCTTGTAGGATCGTCATTTTCATTTGTCTTTGCTTCAGTTTTTAAAAGCATTGAAAAGCCCTTTTTACTGATCTGTAATGATAAGGAAGAGGCCGCTTATTATTTAAATGATCTCGAACAGCTTCTCGGCGAAAAAAATATTTTATTTTATCCCGGATCTTACAGAAGACCTTATCAGATCGAAGAAACCGACAATGCCAATATTCTGCTAAGGGCAGAAGTGCTCAACCGGATCAATTCACAAAAAAAACCTGCGGTAATTGTAACTTATCCGGATGCTCTCTTTGAAAAAGTGATTACCAAAAGTGAACTGAACCGGAATTCGTTAAATCTTAGAACAGGTGAGGAGATCTCTCTCGATTTTATCAATGAATTACTGTTTGAATACCACTTTAAGCGTGTTGATTTTGTTACAGAACCCGGTGATTTTGCGGTAAGAGGCGGTATTATTGATGTCTTTTCTTTCTCCAATGAGGAACCTTTCCGTATTGAATTTTTTGGGGATGAAATTGATAGCATCCGTACTTTTGATATAGAAACCCAACTCTCAATCGACAAGATCAACCTTATCAAGATCATGCCGAATGTAGAAAATAAATTACTCGAAGAAAAAAGAGAGAATTTTTTACGATATATCGTTAACAAAACCATTGTTTTTGTAAAAGATAAGGATATTTTAAGTGCTAAACTGGATAAACTATTTGACAAAGCTGAGAGAACCTTTAAAGATCTTACCGGAGAAATTGCACACAGTAAACCCGGTGAACTTTTTTGTAACGGAGCTGAGATTTTAAATCAATTGCAGGATTATTCCCTTGTGAATTTTGGAAATCCTGATCAGGATCATAAAAACACCCTTGAAGAGATCAGATTTAACATCAAACCCCAGCCGTCGTTCAACAAACAATTCGATCTGCTTATTGAAGATCTGAGAGAAAATTCCAAACAGGGTATTTCAAATTATCTTTTCTGCGATAATCAGAAGCAGGCTCAGCGTTTTCATGATATCTTTAAGGATATTGACGAAGAGGTGCAGTACAAAACCTTTGTACTTCCACTTTATCAGGGTTTTATCGATAAAGATCCCAAGATTGCGTGTTATACCGATCACCAGATCTTTGATCGCTATCATAAATTCAGATTAAAAAGCAGTTTTAACAAAAAACAATCGATCAGCCTTAAAGAACTTACCAGTCTTGAAATTGGCGATTATGTAACGCATATCGACCATGGAATTGGAAAATTTGGCGGGTTACAAAAGATCGATGTGGAAGGTAAAACCCAGGAGGCGATAAAACTGATTTACGGTGATCGTGATGTTTTGTATATCAGTATTCACTCCCTGCATAAGATCAGCAGGTATAATGGCAAAGACGGAAAAGCTCCCAAAATTTATAAACTGGGATCCGGAGCCTGGAAAAAGCTCAAACAAAAAACCAAGAAAAGGGTTAAAGAGATCGCTTATGATCTTATCAAACTCTATGCAAAAAGAAAAATGCAGAAAGGGATCTCCTATAATCCCGACAGTTATTTACAGCACGAACTGGAAGCGAGTTTTATGTTTGAAGATACTCCCGATCAGCTTACCGCTACCATCGATGTAAAAAAAGATATGGAAAGTGAACGGCCCATGGACCGGCTGGTTTGTGGTGATGTTGGATTCGGGAAAACCGAAATTGCAATCCGGGCAGCTTTTAAAGCCATTGATAACGGAAAACAGGTGGCAATACTTGTTCCTACAACCATCCTTGCTTTTCAACATTTTAAAACTTTTAATGAACGTTTAAAGGATTTCCCGATCACCATAGATTATCTCAACCGTTTTAGAACTACCAGACAACGTACAGAAATCTTAAAAGGTCTTGCTGAAGGCAGTGTGGATCTGATCATAGGTACACATCAGCTGGTAAATAAGAATGTGATCTTTAAAGATCTGGGATTACTCATCATTGACGAAGAACAAAAGTTTGGGGTCGCCGTAAAGGACAAACTTAAAACCATCAAAGAAAATGTTGATACTCTTACTCTAACCGCAACTCCTATTCCAAGAACCTTGCAATTTTCACTGATGGCTGCCAGAGACCTTTCGGTGATCAAAACACCTCCGCCCAACCGCCATCCTATCGAAACCCATGTGATCAGGTTTAGTGAAGACACCATAAGGGATGCTATTCAGTACGAAATTTCAAGAGGCGGACAGGTTTTCTTTATCCATAACCGGATAGAAAATATCAAAGAAGTAGCCGGAATGATACAGCGCCTGTTGCCCGATGCCAAGATAGGAATCGGCCATGGCCAGATGGAAGGAAAGAAACTCGAAAAGATAATGCTGGCCTTTATCAATAATGAATTTGATGTGTTGGTTTCTACCACCATCATAGAAAGCGGACTTGATATTCCCAACGCCAATACTATATTTATCAATAATGCCAATAATTTCGGACTCAGTGATCTGCATCAGATGCGCGGCAGAGTTGGAAGATCCAATAAAAAAGCCTTCTGTTATTTTATCACTCCTCCATATCATATGATGACCGATGAGGCAAGGAAAAGAATTCAGGCCCTCGAACTGCATTCTGAACTAGGTAGCGGACTCGATATCGCCATGAAGGATCTAGAAATAAGAGGTGCCGGAGATCTCTTGGGAGGAGAACAAAGCGGATTTATCAATGATATTGGTTTTGACACCTATCAAAAAATATTAAGTGAAGCCATTGAAGAACTCAAAGAAAATGAATTCAAAGCACTTTATAAAGACGAGAAGGTAAAGAAAAAAGATTTTGTAAAAGAAGTCCAGATCGATACGGATTTTGAAATCCTTATTCCTGATGATTATATCAGTATTATTTCAGAAAGATTACAGCTTTATAAGGAGCTGAGTGAATTGACTACGGAAAAGGAACTAATGGAGTTTGAAGAAAAAATGAAAGATCGATTTGGAGATCTTCCCACTCAGGTGGTCGATCTTTTGGATAGCGTAAGAATAAAATGGGAGGCTAAACGACTGGGTATGGAACGTGTTATTCTAAAGCAAAAAAGAATGATCGGTTATTTTATTTCCGACCAGCAAAGTGAATTCTATCAAACCGAAAATTTTTCTAAAATCCTGAAATTTGTTCAAAAGAATAGCAAAAAATGCGTAATAAAAGAAAAGGAAACTAAAAAAGGATTACGACTTCTTATAACTTTTATTCATATTGACAGCGTAAAAAAAGCATTAGAAACTTTAAAATCAATCTGATAAAACTTCTTTGCCCGATTTTCAAATTGTTAATAAAATAGTTTACAATTAAAAAAGCAAAAACTCATTAAAAAGAATTTTTTTTTACCTTTTTAAAAAATTCATTGATATGAGAAAAACCTCAACGAAGTCCAAAATTTATGTATTGGACACTTCTGTTTTGCTTTTTGATCACAATTCTATTATTAATTTTGAAGAAAATGACATTGCTATTCCAATTACCGTATTGGAAGAACTCGATAAATTTAAGGTTGGAAACGACACTAAAAATTACGAGGCAAGGGAAGTAATCAGGTTTCTCGACAAACTCTCGGGTAATAAAGGACTCAACGACTGGATCCCGCTGGGGAAGCATAAAGGCAAGATCAAAGTGGTGATGTTTACTCCCAATCTGGATTTGGATGCTGAAGAGATCTATAAAAAAGAAAAGAACGACCATAAGATCATCAATGCAGCCATAACGCTGAAGAATGAGAATAAAAAAGTTAAAGTCATTCTGGTTACCAAAGATATTAACCTGAGGATCAAAGCAAAAGCTCTGGGACTAGCCTCAGAAGATTACGAAACCGGAAAAGTAAAGAATCTTAATAATTTTGACAAGTCGTCTGTTTTAGACAATATTGATGCAGATGTAATCAAGAGGATCTACCAAAAAAACATGATCCGAGAAAACGGTGTGCTTAACGGACAAAAAGTTTCCAACGGCTATTACATCCTGAACAATTGCACCAATTCGGTACTGGCCAGGTATAACGGAGAGACCGATAAACTGGAAAAAGTTGAAAAAAAATATGTTTACGGCATAAAACCCAAAAATGCCGAGCAGACCTTCGGATTAAATGCCTTATTAAATGATGAGATCAAACTGGTAGCACTGGAAGGTGTGGCAGGAACCGGAAAAACCCTGCTGGCCCTCGCATCAGCTCTGGAGCAAAAAAATAAATATGACCAAATCATTCTGGCAAGGCCAATTGTTCCACTAAGCAACCGGGAAATAGGTTTTTTACCGGGTGATGCCGAAGATAAGGTTTCCCCCTATATGCAACCCTTATGGGATAATTTAAATTTTATTAAAAATCAGTTTAAGGCCAATGAGAAAAAAAGCAGGGCTTTAAAAGATCTTGAAGAATCAGGAGCGCTTACCATTACCGCACTGGCCTTTATCAGAGGAAGAAGTCTTTCCAATGCCTATTTTATAGTTGATGAAGCACAAAATCTGACTCCTCATGAGGTTAAGACCATTATTACCAGAGCAGGAGAAGGTACCAAAATTGTTTTTACAGGAGATATCCATCAAATTGATTCTCCCTATATGGATGAACAAAGCAATGGTTTAACCTACCTGATCGACCGGTTAAAAGGAAACTCTTTGTTTGCGCATATCAAACTGGAAAAAGGAGAACGCTCAGAACTGGCTAATCTGGCCAATGAAAAGCTCTGACAGAATAAATAACAATCTACAATAGCAATAATTCCCGAAAGCCCGTAAAAAGTCTCATTTACGGGTTTTCCATTTTAAGACGGTTGTAAAACCATATAAAACAAAGGCAATTATTTGATCAGTTTTACCGGGTTGGGATATTTTTTAACAATTCCCTTTTTGGCTTTTACAGCAAAGTAAACCGGCAGAATGATGTTGAGGATATACAATGCAAAAAACAGGTACATAAGAATTTTGAACGACCCGAAATGAATGATCTTAAAAAAGGCAAAGATCGTTACTGATAAAAAAGTGAAGAACGACCACAGGATTTGAAAGTTAAGTACATTAGCACCGATCTCTTTTAAACCAACTACCTTGTCTTTTTTAGTCATCCACAGAATTAAAGGTAGAATGATATTTCCCAAAGGAATTGCCAAAAAAGCCAGTACGGAAAGATGAAAGAAAAAGAGATAATCCTGATCCTCTTCCTTGCCATAATCCAGAATATCTTCTGCATTGACCTCTAAGGCATGACAGATGAGATGTAAAGTTTTTCCTCTGGGTTCATTCTCATTTTTTTCAATTCGCTGAATGGTTCTCAGGTTTACTTTTGAGTTTTCTGCAAGCTCCTCCTGAGAAAGTCCTTTTTTCTTTCTCAGTTCTTTGATTTTAGATCCTATTTCGTTCATAGTTATTTGTTTGATCCCTCAAAAGTAATACAGAAACAAAGATATTGATAAGGGTTTATTTACGACATTTTTATGACAATTATGTTAATTTGCTGTTTTTTAGGGAGATAAATAATATAAGGAAATAGAAAAAGGAAATTATTTTGATTTTTTAGTACGAATCTTATTTAAACGGGCATCGACAACAGCTTTACCTTTTCTTACTTTCAGGCCATGACCGGCCAGTTGCCGGTTGATCATTTCTATCAGTTTGTCGCAAAAACCATTCTCTTTTAAGTCCTTTTTAAAACGGCTTAAAGTAGAATACCCCGGAATACTGTCTTCAATTCGCAGATTACAAAATTTCATAGCAGAAAGACTGTCATTGACCATGATCTCAGTTTGAGCATCGGAAAGATCGTACCATCTGGAGATCAGCAGCATTTTAAACAACAACAGCGGATTATAGGCTTTGGCCCCTTTTTCTGAAAGCCCTTTGGTATAGACTTTTTTAAGTTCCCGGTCGATCTCTGCCCAGTCGATCAATTCTTTTACCTCATTAAAAAAGTGATTTTTCTTACTGTGCTTTTCAACATAGGCGGTTACAAAACTTCTTTGCGGATCATTGATGTTTTTGTAACTTTTCACTTGTTTAAAATTTTGTAATTATTTATATATGTGTTAATTAAAAATTTAAGAACAAGTGTAAACA
>JANTGS010000098.1 GCA_024762795.1 Flavobacteriaceae bacterium
ATTAAAATTTAATTATTATTATGAAAAAATTAGTTCTGGCAGCATTCGTTTTATCCGTTTTGCTCACCTCTTGTGTATCTCAAAAAAAATATACAGAATTAGAGGATATGTATACAAAAAATAAACAGGAACTGGTAGATGCCAAGGCTGATCTGCAGAATTGCCTTATTGAAAAAGAGCATTTACAGCAATTGGCCAATTCACTAAAAATAGACAAGGAAAGATCTTTAAAACAAGTTGAGAATCTAACTGTGCTTACTCAGTCTTCATCAGAGAATATTAAAGAGATCATTTCTCAGTTAAGTGAAAAAGACAAATACATCAATGGTATCCGAGATGCAATGACCCGAAAAGATTCTATCAATCTGGCACTGGCCTTTCAGTTAAAGAGAGAACTTGCTGATGGTATTCAGGATCAAGATATACAGATCAACGTAGAAAAAACAGTTGTTTATATCTCTATTGCCGATAAGATGTTGTTTAAAACAGGAAGTGATGTTGTTTCCGACAAAGCAAAAGAGGTTTTAGGTAAAGTTGCTACAGTGATTTCCTCTAAGCCCAATATGGAAGTTCAGGTTGAAGGCTATACCGATAATGTGCCGATCAAGACAAAATGTATGAAAGACAATTGGGACCTGAGTACTGCACGTGCTACTGCTGTTGTAAGAGTACTTCAAAATGATTACAATGTTGATCCCGGAAGACTGATCGCAGCTGGTAGAAGCGAATATATGCCATTAGCATCCAATGATACTGCAGAAGGCAGATCTACCAACAGAAGAACACGAATTGTAATCTTGCCTAAACTGGATGAATTCTTTGATATTCTGGAAGAAAAACCTGAATAACATATACTAAAATATTTTATTGATAAAAGACCGCCTTTACAGGCAGTCTTTTTTTGTGGAATGGTTTAATCTGATTCTGTTCTGTGTTTTATATTTTCTTCGAGAATCTATTCCATAAATTCCAAAACCACCCTTAAGTAATATCCTTAATTCAAAGATAAAACCCCTCCTTTAGCGTTTCACTAAGGAGGGGAATTTAAGATTCTCCTCCTTTTTAAGGTGGAGCCTGCCAGACAGGCCTGCCTTTGCCGGTAGACAGGTACCCGAAGGGGAGGTGGTTAAGTGCTTGGAAAACAAAGTAGTAATCTCTTAATTTTAAACCATCCCGGCTACGCCACCCTGCTTTGCAGTAAGGCGAACCTGCCTAGTCGGCAAACAAGTCCTCCTTTAGCATTTCACTAGGGAGGGGAGTTTTAAATTTTAAATCCTTCTGAAAATTGACTTTCGGACTAACTATACGGTAGGCAGGCTTTCGACTTTTTGTCCAACCTATCCCAACAACTGATCTATTGTAGCCAGATAAACCGGGTGATTCATAATATTAAAATGATCAGCATCTTCTATAAGGATAAAATCAGCGTGTTCTTTATTGAGCTCATAGAGTTTCTGCCCGGATTTATAACTTACAACCTTGTCTTTTTTACCATGAAGTATAGTGGTTTTACAGCGAACCTTTTTAAGATCTTCTGAACAATCAAACTGATATTTTAAAAGCAAATAATAAGGCTGATAGGGATAAATAAACTTTCCTGCACGTGTCAGGTTATAAACTGGAGATTCCAAAATAAGCTGGTCTACCCGGTTATTTGCCGAAACTCTTGCTGCAAATGAAGCCCCAAGACCTCTTCCGTAAACAATGATCTTAAAATATTGATCTGCTACTGCATCATACCACATCTGAGCATCTTCCAACATCTTTTCTTCATCAAATTTACCGGTGCTTTTCCCAAAACCTCTGTAATCCACCAATAAAACATCGTAATTATAATTACTGAAGAAAACAGCTGTATCACTCCATTTGATCACATTACCGGCATGATTATGAAAAAAGAGGATCAGACCTTTAGGATCCTGCCGCTTAAAAAGGACGGCATTTAATACTTCACCATCATCAGTTTTAAGGCTGATCTCTTCAAAATCATTCTCAAAGGAGTATTTATAATCTACAGGTATTTTTACACCGTGGAAAATAAATTTATCCTGAATAAGATACAATACCAGCGATACCATCATCAGTATCAGAATGATAAAAACCAATAAGATCATCCATACAGACATATTAAAAAAAGTTATTGTTAATAAAAAAAGGGGAGATCTATTATCAGTTTTGAGAGGTTGTAAGATACAAAAAAAACCGCAAGATTGCGGTTTTCTTTAAAATATTTATCAGTGATCTTATCCTCCAAAATCATCAAAGCGAATATTCTCATCCGGTAATCCGAAGTCCTGACCCATTTTTTCAACGGCCTTATTCATCATCGGTGGTCCGCAGAAATACAATTCTATATCTTCCGGATTTTCATGTTTGGATAAATATTGATCAATTACTGCCTGGTGAACAAATCCTAAGAACCCGTCTCCATTTTCATCATCTATATCTTTTTTCACTTTCCAGTTGTCTTCCTCCAAAGGTTCTGAAAGCACGATAAAGAATCTGAAATTAGGGAATTCTCTTTCCAGCTCTCTGAAATGTTCTACATAGAACAATTCACGTTTAGATCTTCCACCGTACCAATAGGTAACTTTTCTGTTGGTTCTAAGGGTTTTAAACAAGTGATACAGGTGAGATCTCATCGGTGCCATACCGGCTCCACCTCCCACATACAGCATTTCGGCATCACTATCGTTGATAAAGAATTCTCCGTAAGGTCCGGAAACAATCACTTTATCTCCCGGTTTTCTGCTGAAAATATAAGAAGAGGCTACTCCCGGATTCACATCCATCCAGCCATTCTTAGCTCTGTCCCAAGGCGGTGTAGCAATACGAACATTCAGCATCACATTTCTTCCTTCTGCCGGATAAGAAGCCATAGAATACGCCCTTTCTACTGTTTCATTATTTTTCATTACGAGTGGCCACAAATTAAATTTATCCCACTCTAATTTGAATTTTTCCGGTTCGCCCGGATGTTCAACCGGATGTGCTGTAATATCAATATCTTTATAATTAACCTCAATACCTGGAATTTCTATTTGAATATAACCGCCTGGTTTGTAATCCATGTCTTCAGGCAGTTCCACTACAAACTCCTTAATAAACGAAGCTACATTGTAATTTGAAACTACTGTAGCTTCAAATTTCTTAATTCCGAAGATCTCTTCCGGGATCTCTATTTCCATATCTTCTCTCACCTTTACCTGACAACCGAGTCTATATCCTTCTGCCAGTTCTTTACGGGTAAAATTTGGAACTTCTGTTGGCAGAGGTTCTCCACCTCCACTTAAAACCTTACAGGTACACTGCAAACAGGTTCCCCCTCCTCCACAGGCCGAGGGTAAGAATATCTTCTGATCTCCCAGGGTAGTCAAAAGCGAACTTCCGGTATTAACTTCGATATCTTTTTCCCCGTTGATCTTGATCTTTACCTTTCCTGACGGAACAAGTTTTGCTTTGGCTACCAATAAAATGGTTACCAGAATTAAAATCAAAATTAACGAGAATACTATACTTGCAACTATTGGATTCATTATACTTGTAAATTTCTGGTTTTTATAATTTTATTCCGGAAAAGCTCATAAATGCAATGGCCATCAAACCCGTAATAATAAAGGTTATTCCAAGTCCTTTTAAGGGTCCGGGGACATTAGAATAGGTTATTTTTTCTCTGATAGAAGCAATAGCTACTATGGCCAGGAACCATCCAATCCCGGAACCGAGTCCGTAAACAGCCGATTCAGTAATTGTAGAGAAGTTCTTTTGCTGCATGAACAATGATCCCCCTAAGATGGCACAGTTCACAGCGATCAGTGGTAAAAATATTCCCAGGGCACTGTAAAGAGAGGGTGCAAATTTCTCAACGATCATTTCCACCAGTTGAACCATAGAGGCAATTACTGCAATAAACAGAATAAAGCTTAAGAAACTCAGATCGATATCGGCATATTCAGGACCTAACCAGGTCAGGGCTCCTTCCCTTAAAATATAAGTATCCAGCAAATAGTTGACCGGTACGGTAATAGCGAGCACAAAGATAACTGCGGCACCAAGTCCGACAGCTGTTTTTACCGTTTTAGATACTGCCAGATAAGAGCACATTCCAAGAAAATATGCAAAAATCATATTATCTATAAAAATGCTCTTTATAAACAAACTTCCTAAATGTTCCATAATATTTTATTTTTTTCTCTTAAACGAGAACTTCTTTTAATCTATTCTTCAATCAGTTTTGTGTTTTTTGACCTTTGCACCCAAATAATCACTCCTACTGTGATAAGCGCCATTGGAGCAAGCAGCATAAACCCGTTGTTCTCATATCCGTAATGATATACTCCGGTAGATTCTGCTAAAGTTCTTCCTTTATGGCCTAACACTTCATAACCTAATAATTTTCCTGATCCGAGCAATTCTCTGAAAAATGCAATGATTACAAGAATAATTGCATATCCTGCTGAATTTCCAACAGCATCTAAAAATGCTTTCCACGGACCGTTACCCAAAGCAAAGGCTTCGAGCCTTCCCATAATAATACAATTGGTAATTATCAATCCAACAAAAACTGATAATTCTTTACTTACATCATAGGCATAGGCTTTTAAAACCTGATCTACAATAATTACCAGTGATGCAACGATAAGCAACTGAACGATGATCCTGATCCTGCTGGGAATCAGATTTCTTAACAGCGATACAATCACATTACTGAATATAAGTACAAACATTACGGCCAATGCCATTACAATAGCGGGTTTTAACTGTACGGTAATCGCCAATGCAGAACAAATACCCAGCACCTGTACCGTAATCGGGTTATCATCATTTAACGGATCTGTAAGTAATGATATATTCTTTTTTGAGAATAGATCTTCTTTTTCTTCAGCCATAATTAATTCTTTTTTAAATAAGGTACATAATTCTTTAATCTTTCTTCAAGCATTTGGGTAAGCCCGTTACAAGTCAGGGTACCTCCCGAAATGGCATCCACTCCGTGAATATCATCAGGTTTTGCCCCTCCTTTTACAGCTTTAACAGAAACAAAATCTCCATTATCATTAAAGATCTTTTTTCCTTTAAACTCATCTTCAAACCAGGATTGATTGATTTCGGCTCCAAGGCCCGGAGTTTCTCCTTTATGATCGAAAGAAGCTCCAACAATCGTATTTTTATCACTGTCTAAAGCTATATACCCCCAAATATCATCCCATAATCCGGAACCAAACAAAGGAATAATATAGTACTTCTTACCATCCTTTTCAGCTAAATATACCGGAAAACGTTGCTGATCATAAGGCTTGTGTAATTCCTTTTTCAGATCGAGTGTAAAAGCTTCTACAGCATCATCAGTGGTGCCGTCGGCCTTTAAAACCAATTGTTTCTTTATATATTTTTTAAAGAGTTCCGCTGATTCATCACGATTTGCATCCACACCAATCGTAGAAATGATGTTCTGCATTTTTTCTTTTCTTACATTTTCTGCCTGCAGAGGTTTTAAAGATGTTGCTGTAAAGGCAAGCCCCGCTGCAATTATCACTACTGTAATAATGGCAAAAATAAATGTATATGCATTACTGTTCCTATCCATAATATTTACGCTTTTACTTTTTGTAAACGTTTCTTTCGTTTCTTAATATTGCTTTCAACCACATAATGATCGATGGTTGGAGCAAATACGTTCATCAACAAAATAGCCATCATCATTCCTTCTGGAAGTGTTGGATTGATTACACGTATCATGATGGCAAGGAAACCTATAAGAAATCCGTAGATCCATTTTCCTTTAGTTGTTTGTGCAGCCGTAACCGGATCAGTGGCCATAAATACTGTACCGAAAGCAAAACCTCCTACCAGTAAGTGTTGCCACCACGGGAAATTAAACAGTGCATTGGTATCACTTCCAACAGCATTGAAGAACAGTCCTGTTAAAGAGGCTCCCAGAACGATCGATAACATAACTCTCCAACTCGCAATTCCGGTAAATAACAGGATCGCTGCTCCTATCAGGATCATCAATACTGAAGTTTCACCTATAGAACCGGGTATATAACCCATAAACATATCGTACACACTTGTTGTAGGCATTTGGTTGGTTCCTAAAACCCCTAAGATCGTCTCTCCGGAAGCTGCATCAGCTCCTCCGTTTGCCACCCATACAGCATTACCCGACATATGCGGCGCATAAGAGAATAAAGCAAAAGCACGGGCCACCAAAGCGGGATTCAGAATATTCATACCGGTACCTCCAAATGCTTCTTTACCAATAATTACAGCGAAAACTACAGATACAGCAAGCATCCATAAAGGAAGCTCAACGGGCATGATCATCGGAATCAGTAAACCTGTTACCAGATAACCTTCATTTACTTCATGCCCTCTCATGATGGCATAGGCAAATTCTATACCCAGACCAACAACATACGAAACCACGATCATGGGAATAACTCTTAGGGCACCGAAACTAAAATATTCCCAAAAGCTATGGCCTGCTCCCATCGCCTCAAAACCAACATTCCACATACCAAAAAAGAGTGCAGGCAGCAAAGCAATTACTACCACCATCATCACTCTTTTTAAATCTATTCCATCACGGATATGAGCACCTCTTTTGGTTGTATGATTGGGCACAAACAAAAATGTGTCAATTCCAAAATAGGCAGGACCAAATTTTTCGTACTTACCTCCTTTCTCAAAAAGAGGTTTTACTTTATCTAATTTTTTTCTTAAAAAATTCATTTAACCTACTTCTTTAATCATTAAATCTATACCTTGACGTATTATATCCTGAGCCTCCACTTTAGAGGAGCTTACAAAATCGATCAGTGCAAAATCTTCAGGGGCTACTTCGTAGATTCCCAAATTTTCCATCTTTTCAATATCTCCTGCTAAAACGGCTTTGATCAGCTGCATCGGATAAATATCTATCGGCATTACTTTTTCCATTTCTCCGGTAACTACCATGGCACGCTCCTCACCGTTCATATTGGTATCGAGATCGTACACTTTATTCGGTGTTAAAAATGAGAAGAATGTACGGGACATACTGAATTTATCATTTCCTAAGAAAGGCATCCAGCCAAAGAAACGGTATTTATCTCCTTCTGGAAGAACCGTTATACCGGTATCGTAAAATCCTATCGAATCATTAAGAGATACCGTCATCCCCGTTAAGGGATTCCCACTGATGATTCTGCTTTTGGACTCTTTTAATTTTTTGGCAACAATATCTTTTATCTGAGCTCCTTGAATAACTTCGTAATATTTCGGATCTTTTACCTGAGAACCTGCCAAAGCGATCACTTTAGACGGACTGTATTTTCCGGTTAGAAGAGTCTGACCGATAATGGCCACATCCAGAGGTTTTACAACCCACACCCTTTCTCCGGCATTGATCGGATCTGTTTTTGAGATCTGTACGCCCACATTACCCGCAGGATGTTTTCCGGAAACTTTATGGATCTCTACACCTTTTATATTATTTAAAAAGGAAGAATCATTACTTCCCACACCCAGATGTACTTTTCCGGCTGTTAATTTAGAAATGGCATCTATTCCGGCCTGAAATTCCTTTTCTTTACCCTGAAGTGCAAAACCCGGTTCAGCTGCCAGCGGTGCAGTTGCATATGCTGAAATAAAAACAGCCTTAGGCGCATCGGCAGGATTTGCCATAATATCATAAGGTCTTTGTTTTATGTAGGGCCAACAACCCGTTTGAAGTAAAAATTCTTTTACCTCTCCCGCATCCATCTTTGAAGGATCCTTTGCTCCCAGATCTTTAAATTGATCTTTGGCGTCGGCTATGATCTTGATCGATAAAATTCTTCTTCTGGCTCCGCGAATGACCTCTTTGATCTCACCACTTACCGGTGAAGTAAATTTTATCTGTTCGTCTTTTTTATCAAAGAACACAACATCCCCGGCTTTAACTTTTTCGCCGGCTTTAACTACCATTTTTGGAATAACCCCATAAAAATCAGGAGGATTGATTGCGTAGATTTTAGAACGAGATACCGAAGATAATTCATGCTTTGCCTTCCCTTTCAGTTTTATCGACAAGCCTTTTCTAATCTTAATGTCTTTTGACATAGTATAAATTTTTAATTTGCATCTCCCTTTGTTTTTAACTCAAAAAAACAAAAAACTCTTTTGTAACAAAAGTT
>JANTGS010000099.1 GCA_024762795.1 Flavobacteriaceae bacterium
TAATTACATCGGAAATAATATCACCCGAACTCCCGTCCGGCGGTTCTATCAGAAGTAGATTTGCCAGAGTTGGTGCGATATTAATGACAGGAATATATTTATTTGAACTGCCTTTTTTAATACTATGCCCATAAAAAATTACAGGTACATGAGTATCATAACCAAATCCTGAACCGTGTGTAGAACCTGTTTTCGGGTAACTGATTACCTGAGGTGCCGGAACGATCATCACATCGCCGGAAAATTTCTGGTTATATCCTTTTTGGATAAAATACAAAACGCCCTCCTTAAAGTTGGTTCGCTGAAGAGTATGTGCCCCAACCACTTTAAAAACACCGGGGTAAGTAATAATCTCATCTGTTAGATAATCTTCAACTTCTTCTTTTTTTAAATTCAGCTCTGCCAGTTTAGATTTATTGAAGAAGATCTGAAAGTTTGAAAAATTCTCAACCAGATCAGCATGATATTTTTTTTCTATAAGCGCTCTCAGGTATTTTTCAAAATCCTTTGCATCAAAATATCCTGCAGGAATCTTTAAGGATTTCATAAAGGATGGCACCTGAACAGCAGCGTGATCCGCTGTCAGAAATAGGGTATAATTTCCTTTACCCACTTCTTTATCTAAGATCTTTAAGAGTCGGGCAATATCTTTATCGAGGCGCAGATAGGTATCTTCCACTTCCTTAGAATCCACCCCAAACTGGTGGCCGATATAATCGGTACTGGAAAAACTGATCGTTAGAAAATCAGTATATTTTCCTTTACCAAGATTTTCACTTAGAATAGCCTGCTCTGCAAAATCTACCAGAATCGAATTTCCAAAGGGAGTACTCTTGATTAGGTTATAATAATTATTCTTCTTTTTCAGTTTTTTCAGATCGTGAGGAAAAACCGGTCTTTTTTCATCCTTGTATGTTGCCTCGAACTCATTATCATCAGCTATACTTTCTGTGTAAGTATCGATCGGATACAATGTTTCCCATTTCTGATTGATATACTTTTCTGCAACTCCTGATTTATTGAATTTTTCAACCCACTTTGGCAACTTTTCCATATAATAGCTACTGCTGATAAAACCACCTGTTTTTTCCCCTTGAAACCAGTAAGCAGCATTAGCGGTATGGCCTGCCGGCAGAATGGAGGCTCTGTCTTTAATGCTGATTCCTATTACTTTTCCATTCATATTTTGTGATAAATGTAAAGCATCTGTAATGCTTGTGGTTTGCATCCTGTAAGGTGATTTTTCTCCTCCGCTCTTTGCCCCCACAGTATTACACCGGTTATCATCTACACAATAAATGGATTTCTTTAATTCTTTATCGTACCAGTTGTTTGAAATAATTCCGTGAATATCGGGTGTGGTACCGGTATAAATTGAAGTATGCCCCACAGCAGTATAAGTAGGTACGTAATTAAAATGAGCATTTTCACAATTGTAACCTTGTGATATAAGTCGTTTAAATCCATCATTTCCATATTTACTGTAAAAGCGCGTGAGATAATCATATCTCATCTGATCCACCACAATACCTACAACCAATTTGGGTTTTGTTTTACCGAGATCACTCTGTGAACTGGCAGTGTAAAAAACGAATAAAAAAACCCATAAAAGTCCAAAATTTTTCATCTATCTGTATTTAAAAATTGAGAAAAACAAATGTAATATTATTTGAATGAACAGATATTTTTAAAGAAAAAAAAACTGCCTGTCACCCATTTTTAATATTTTAGCAGTATTATTTAAAGAATGAAATATTTACACAACATAGGAAAATATTTTTTGATGCTTGGTCAGGTTTTTAAAAAGCCTCAAAAAAGAAGTGTCTTTCATGATAATATTTTTAAGGAAATTGAAGAGCTAGGCTTAAAATCAATCGGAATTGTTGCCTTTATCTCATTCTTTGTCGGGGGAGTTGTTGCCATACAAACAGGGCTGAATGTAGACAATCCGTGGATACCCAAATATCTTATTGGTTTTGCAACCAAACGCTCTATCATACTTGAGTTCGCCCCTACTTTCATGTCGGTTATATTGGCAGGAAAAGTAGGTTCATACATTACCTCAAGTATGGGAACCATGAGGGTGACAGAACAAATCGATGCACTTGAGGTAATGGGGGTAAACACATTAAATTATCTGATTCTTCCAAAGATCATCGCAACAGTTTTTTTCTATCCTTTTATAGTAACCCTGGCCATGATCCTGGGTATTTTTGGGGGTTGGGTGGCAGGAGAAATAACAGGTTTATTTACGGCAGATAACTATATTGAAGGAATTCGTTTAGATTTTAAACCCTATCTTGTACAATATGCACTGACCAAAACCATGGTCTTCGCTTTTTTAATTGCTACCATCCCTTCTTATTACGGATATTATGTAGAAGGAGGTTCACTGGAAGTAGGTAAAGCAAGTACTAAAGCGGTGGTATGGACCAGTGTTGTGATCATTATATTTAACTATTTCCTCACACAAATGTTGTTAGGTTAAACCCGAATTCAAATGATAGAAGTAAAAAATATCTATAAATCGTTTGGTGAAAATGAAGTTTTAAAAGGAGTCTCGGCCACTTTTGAAAAAGGAAATACAAGTCTGATCATTGGAACAAGCGGATCGGGTAAAACTGTATTTATCAAATGTTTACTGGGATTATTTATCCCTGATAAAGGTGACATTTTGTATGACGGAAGATCGTATGTGGCCATGTCGACCAGGGAAAAGAGACTTCTCCGCCAGGAAATGGGAATGGTCTTTCAGGGAGGGGCTCTTTTTGATTCGGAAACCGTAGAAGATAATATCATGTTCCCTTTAAAGATGTTTACCGAACAAAGTAAAGAAGAAATGCTTGAAAGAGTTAATTTCGTTCTAAAAAGAGTGCGGCTTGAGAATGTTAATCAAAAATACCCCGCCGAACTTTCCGGAGGAATGCAAAAAAGGGTGGCCATCGCAAGGGCCATTGTGATGAATCCTAAATATCTTTTTTGTGATGAACCCAATTCAGGACTGGATCCTAAAACCGCAACGATCATTGATAATCTGATCCAGGAAATTACTGATGAATATCAGATGATCACCGTTATTAATACACACGATATGAACTCTGTGATGGAAATAGGAGAAAAAATCATCTTTTTAAAGAATGGCGTTAAAGAATGGGAAGGTTCTGATAAGACCATTTTTAAAACTGATAACAAATCCGTAACAAATTTTGTGTACTCTTCCAACCTTTTCAGAAAAGTAAGAGAAGTTTATAATAAATAAACTATTTCATCTCCCTGACTTCTAGTTTTTTAATTAAAAGCCTGGTTTTCAGCCATTGTTTAAGTTTCTTTTCCTGCTTTCGCTTTTCCGCTTCTTCTATTTTTTTATCCCACTGAACTCCAATATAATAAGTTGTATCTACCTTTTTAAAATTTGTAGAAAATTCCTCGGCAAAATTGATCCTTTTTATATGTTCATAATTAATTTTGATCTCCTTACCAATACTGTTTACCGGAATCTCATTTTTATAATATCTTCTCAGATCATTTTCCAGTTCTTTGATCAATTTGTCCTTTTGTGAAATGGTAACATCTTTGGCCGATAATAATTTATGATTATTGATATACAGCTCTTTGATCTCGTTGATGTCATTTCGTATTTTGGAATCTTCCTGACTTTGCAGGATCTCAAGTTTTGTATCTGTAAGGCCGGTTTTATCTAACTGACTTTCCCATCTTTTAATATCGGCTGAATCATAATTATTTCCAAAAATAAAAAGTTTGATCAGGTTGTTATCATAATCTATACTCTCCTCATTCAACCCGATAATATCCACACCTTCTTCCTTTAGATCTTCTATAAAATTTTCTGCTTTTGTTTTAAATCTTTCCTCTAAGAACAATTCATAAAATAAGCTAAGACTTAATAAAAAGATAATCGTTGCTACAATCATGGCCAACCGGGCTATTCTTTTTCGCTTAGCCTGATCTATATATCTCACCATCGGGAAACCCAGATATTTAATAATGGCAAATGAAACCAGTGCAATAAAGGTGGAATTTATTGAGAATAAGAACAAAGCACCTCCAAAATAATTTAAATTTCCAATAGCCAGCCCGTAACCTGCTGTACATAAAGGAGGCATTAAGGCTGTAGCGATGGCTACACCCGCAATGGTATTAAACTGAGGTGTAGGCCTGCTCACTGCCATGATCAGCGCCAGGCCACCGGATATTGCTATAAGAACATCCCTTACATCAGGTCGTGTTCTGGCGATCAGCTCAGGGGTTTCATGTTGAAATAATGGAATACTAAAAAATAAAAATGAAGTGATCAGACTTATCCCCACAGTAACTGCAAAATTAACCAAAGAAATCTTTAAAGTATCGATATCATTGATCCCAACCGAATAGCCGATCCCTAAAATTGGCCCCATTAAAGGTGAAATAAGCATAGCTCCTATTACAACTGCTGTTGAACTGGTATTCAAACCAATGGAGGCAACTATGATTGAAAATACAAGGATCCATGCCGTATGGCCTTTCATCACAATTCCATCACGGATGGTCTGGGCCGTTAACTCCTTATCTGTTCCAACCTTAATATTGAGCAGTTCTTTAAAGAAATCTTTAAAATTATCCCAGAAACTTTTAAATTCTTTCTCAACTTCTTCTTTTTGCTTTTCTACTTTCTGGTCGTGAACTTCAATCTTCTTCTCGATCTTTTCTTTACGTAATTCTTCTTTTTTTTCTTCTTTCTTATCCATTGAAATGGAATTGGTTTATGGAGTAAATTTAATAAAATTATACAGGCTATCAGAAAGTTTCACACTTTAAATTTGGTAATTACTTCAATGAGCGGCAGGTAGAGAGGAATTCGAACCTCTTTACAGGTTGTATAATTCACAACGATACTCAAATTGTCAAATGATTATCAATTATCTGTCATGCTATAAAAAATCAAAAATTAAAGGCCAATTTATGCTGGCCTTTGATAAAATTATTTGTCATTGAATTTATGAGCTGCATGTGAAGAGATCTCTTTGATCTCCTGTTCAGCCGATTTTGGAAAAATCAACAAGGTATCGTCATGATCAACAATGATAAAATCATCCAATCCCTGAATGATCACTTTTTTTCCTTTGGCAGCACGAATAATATTGTTGCTGGCATTTTTCAACAACGAACTGGCATTAATAACCGCATTGTTATCTTCGTCTTTTTCAAGCTTATCATAAAGTGACCCCCAGGTTCCAAGATCATTCCAGCCAAAATCAACAGGCAGTACATAAACATTTTTGGCACTTTCCATAATGCCATAATCAATTGAAATATTTTGAGCCTTTGCATAATTCTGCTCAATAAATCTGCGTTCTTCTTCTGTATTCCAAAGATCACTCCCCAGATTGAACAGATCGGTCATTTCCTGTAAACTCGAACTAAAAGAACTTACAATACTTTTTACACTCCAGATAAAAATTCCCGCATTCCATAAATAATCTCCCTGAGCAATAAACTTCTTTGCATTTTCAAGATTGGGTTTTTCCGTAAATTTCTTAACTTTTTTGATCTCCTTACCGGATTTTTCATATTGAATATAACCGTAACCTGTATTCGGTCCGGAAGGTTTTATTCCCAGAGTCATTAGAATATCCTCTTTTTCACAGGCTTCAAAAGCTGTTCTCACCTCATTCACAAAGGTTTCCTCCTCTTCGATATAATGATCAGACGGCGCTACGATCATCACGGCATCTTCATTCATATCTTTAATTTTTAAGGCGCTGTAAAGAATACATGGTGCTGTATTGCGCATGGCAGGTTCCAGCAATACCTGAGTTTCATTTACCTGTGGCAGATGCTCCAACACCAGATCTTTATAATCCTTATTGGTAGCTATCAATATATTTTCTTGTGGAATAATCTTATTTAACCTGTCAAAGGTATTTTGTAAAAGAGACCTTCCTGTTCCAAGCATATCGTGAAACTGTTTGGGATTTTCTTTGGTACTTACGGGCCAAAAGCGGGATCCGATTCCTCCGGCCATAATTACTGCATAATAATTTTTATTCATATTTTGAGTTTTGGTTTTATTCTTTGATGATCTCCACTTCGGCATTTTGATGGAAAAGATATTTTTTTCCTGAGTGAACTTCCGTACATTCATGTCGGGTTCTCCTTTTTGCCCCTTTACGGAAAATTCTTTTGTTATGAACAAATTTAGAATTGACCGGCACTTCAAAGATCATGGTTTTCCCGTGATCATCGTCATATTTCTTTAGGCTCAGGGACAAATTTACATCAGCATCTGAACTCGCCTTGGGGTTTTGCATATAACGGGCCAGATCTTTCATTAAATGCTCAGGAAAGATTTCCGGGTTAAAAAAAGGCAGCATCAGCTTCTGAAAATTCATCTTCCATTCTATTCCATGCGGTTTTACTCTTTTATATTCTTTATAGGTTACCAAATGGGCCACTTCATGGATCAAGGTTAGCAGAAACCGGTATTTATTTAGATTATAGTTGATCGTAATCTGGTATTGATTGTCTCGCAGGATTCTAAAATCACCATGTTTTGTTCTACGCTCATTGACAATCTTTAAATAACACGGATGCTCTTCAAAAAGATCGATCACCTGATCAGCTGAATTTTCAGGCAGGTATTTTAATAATATATCTTTATATGCTTTCAATAGTTGTAATTATTCGGTCAAAAATACAAAAAGAATAACTGCCTGCAGATATGTTCAATTATTTTTAAACCTTTAAGGAGTAGAATTAGAAACCTGAATAACTTTACCATTGATCACTTTACCGGCATTTAAGGCAAAATCGCCAATAAAATCCGACATCTCTTCTGCTGTGACAGGAGCCTTAAATCCCGGAAAAGCCATAGCCAGCATTTCTGTTTGAACCGCCCCAAGCGCCAAAGTATTAAAAACTATTCCACTTTCTTTATATTCTTCGGCCAGCAATTCCATCAAAGTGATCACAGCTCCTTTTGATGAGCTGTAAGCAGAAAGACCGGCAAATTTGACACTTCCCTGGATCCCGCCAATACTACTGATAGCAACTACATGACTTCCTTTTCCCATAAACTTCAACATGACTTTGGTCAGCTCTGCAACAGCAAAAACATTGACCTTATAGATATTGATAAAATCGTCTATACTCGTATTAAAAAATGGTTTATGAATCAATTTACCCGCATTATGAATGAGAATATCAACCTTTTTCCATCTTTTTATAACAAAATCAACTACCACCTGAAGATCTTTTTCCCAGGTAATCTCCACTTCCAAAGCAGCGATATTATGATGGTTTTTTTGTAAAAGATCTATTCTTTCACGGTTTCGGGTCAAAGCCAGAACCTGATGCCCTTTTTTGCTGAAATATTTTACAAGTTCAAATCCAATTCCCCTGCTGGCTCCTGTTACAATTACATTTTTAACTTCCATAAGCTGTTTTTATAAGGATTAAAATATGCTTAAAAATAAGGATTTTTTAATTGACCTTATCAATTCATACCTTAACTTTATGAGAATTTACACTCATAAAATACTTCAGCCACCTGAATTTCACATTTTTTTAACGGCCTGTAATATCCAAAAATCTTTTATTTCCCTATTTTTGTAATCAAAATTTCTACCGAAAGGAAATGATCAAAATGATTCTAACAAAAGGAATTCAGGATCTGTTTTGGCGAAATAATCACCAAGAATTTTTAATACTAATCTAAAAAAGTCATATCTTATGAAGAAAACTATGTTTAAATTTTTAATGCTTTTTACTGTATTTGCTTTGATGAGTTCGTGCTATCCGGGAGATGTTGCCACAGACGATCTTGATACGGTAACTACAATGCGAACAAGTGGTTTTAACAAACCTGACAAAGTTGTAATCTGGTGGGGTGTTCATCAAATCAAGGGGGAAGATGAGAGTAACGATATCCCATACAAAGGTGA
>JANTGS010000100.1 GCA_024762795.1 Flavobacteriaceae bacterium
TTTTTTTAATAATTTAAGAAGCTTCTTCACTTTGAGAAGAGTCATAAATTTACTATATTAGGATCAATAAAGAATAAATATAAGTATGAAAACATTAAAATTTCGTAATAACGACACCATGCCCATATTGGGATTAGGCACTTGGAAATCGGAAAAAGGAGCTGTTTACCGGGCTGTAAGGGATGCCATAGAGGTGGGTTACCGGCATATTGACTGTGCTGCAATTTATTTTAATGAAAAAGAGATCGGCAATGCCCTTGCAGATGCTTTTAAAGACGGAGATGTAAAAAGGGAAGAAATGTGGATCACTTCAAAACTTTGGTGCAACTCACACGGAAACCAGTATGTTAAACCGGCACTGGAAAAAACTTTAAAGGATCTTCAGCTGGATTACCTCGACCTTTACCTGATCCACTGGCCGGTAGTATTTAAAAATCATGTGGTTTTTCCTGAAAAGGCAGATGACCTGATCTGCCTTTCAGAAGTACCCATATCACTTACCTGGTCTGCTATGGAGCCTTGTGTAGAGGAAGGCCTTACAAGACATATCGGTGTTTCTAACTTCAGTATAAAAAAACTCGATAAACTGATGAAAGAATCAAGGATCAAACCTGAAATGAACCAGATCGAAATGCATCCTTTTCTTCAGCAGGAAGCCATGTTAGCATACAGTAAAAAGAACCATATTCACCTTACCGCCTATTCACCTCTGGGCTCAGGCGACCGTGACTCCTCAATCAAAGGGGAAGATGAACCCATCCTGATCGGGCATCCAACCATTATGGAGATCGCTTTTAACCACCAGTGTACTCCCGCTCAGGTACTTATTGCCTGGGCAGTTAAAAGAAATACAGCCGTAATTCCCAAATCTACCAATAAAGGAAGAATCAAAGAGAATTTTAAGGCTCAGTTTATCAACCTGACCCATGAGGAAATGAAACAGATCGCAGGGCTGAATTTAAATTTCCGCTATATCGACGGATCTTTCTTTGCTCTTGACGGAGGCACTTATACGCTGGAGAACTTATGGGATGAGTAAAAAATGATGTAATGATGTAATGATTTAATGCTAAAATGATCTGATATTTAAAGATCAGACTATCGGGTATTGAATAATTAATTTTAATTTTACAAAAAAATGAAATTGATCAATCTCCATAAAACCAAAACGCTTGAGATCTTTTCGACAGAGACCTCTACCGAGCTCGATTTGCCCTTTGTGGAAAGTGGTATCAGTGCCGGTTTTCCGAGTCCGGCAGATGATTTTCTCGATGTTTCCATAGACCTGAACAAAGCCCTGATTCAAAATCCTTCTGCTACTTTTTACGGACGGGTAAAGGGCGATTCTATGATCGATGCCGGGATGAATGACGGGGATCTGCTGATCATCGATAAAAGTCTTGAACCTATGGACGGGAAGATCGCAGTTTGCTTTATCGACGGGGAATTTACTGTAAAACGTATTAAAATTGAGAAAGATGTGATCTGGTTGATGGCTGAAAATAAAAAATACTCACCCATAAAAGTCACTTCCGATAATGATTTTATTATCTGGGGGATTGTAACCACGGTGATCAAAAAGGTTTAACCAACAAGTCCTGCAGAAAATTCAGACATCCCAATACATCAACTCCTTTTTATAACAATTTGATCATGTTTACGCAGGAATTCAGTTGATGTTTTTTAACCTCTTATATAATACAGATTATCAACTATTTATAAATTGAAATTTTGATTATTTTTATATAAAACCCTTAATTTCCATTGTTAATAACTTTTTTAAATGGCATAAAAAAACCTGGCATCAGACCATAAAAATCTTCTCCCGGGCTTAATTCATTGTTGTTCTGCGAAAAACGCTGTCTTTCACTAATCAAAGATAATTAAGCAGGATGAGATAACGAAAATTTTTATGTTAAAAAATATCTACCTGAAAAAGGAAAGTTCCGGATACCAAACTTCAGATGATTGGCCTACCATAATTCAATTTTCAGCAAATAAGTTCATGAAACATTTAATAAAAAAACGAGACAAACTTTCGAATGTCCCACTTTAAATGTTTTCACAACGGAATAATCCTTATTGTGAATTGATTTCAAAATTGAACTACAAATATATAGATTATTTATTTTCTCTTCCTGATGAATATCATTTTATTAAAAAAATATTTAACTAAATTTATCTTTTAAAATTTTTATAATGAAAACAATACTGGGATTAGATTTAGGAACCAACAGCATTGGCTGGGCATTAATTGAAACGGACTTTAATAAAAAAGAAGGGCAAATAAAAGGGATTGGCAGTAGAATAATACCTATGTCACAAGATATTATTGGGAACTTTGAGAAAGGTCAATCACATTCACAAACCGCAGAAAGAACATCTTACAGAGGAACTCGCAGACTTTACCAAAGAGATAATTTACGAAGAGAACGTTTGCATAGAGTATTAAACATCCTAGGTTTTTTACCGGAACATTATAGAAAAGATATCGATTTTGAAAAAAAATTAGGCCAGTTTAAAAATGAGGTCAAGTTAAATTACAAGATAAATGACGACGATAAGTACGAGTTTCTCTTTATGGATTCATTTAATGAAATGTTAGAAGAAATTAAACGGAATAATCAAAATACTAAAATTCCTTATGATTGGACACTCTATTACCTGCGCAAAAAAGCACTAAAAGAAAAAATTTCAAAACAAGAATTAGCCTGGGTAATTCTCAATTTTAATCAAAAAAGAGGCTATTATCAACTAAGGGGTGATGAACTTAGCGATATGGACAGTAAAAAAGATGAACGATATTATTTATTAACAGTAAAGGAAGTAAAAGAGACTGAGGATAAGAATGCCAGGGGAACTTGGCATGAAGTGAAATTTGAAGAAACAGATGCCATTTATAAAAGGCAAAGTAAAGAGCCCTTAAACAATTGGGTCGGCACAAAAAAGGACTTCATCATTACGACCTCTACAAACAAAGACGGAAGTACAAAACAAAGTTTTAGAGCTCCAAAAGAAGATGACTGGGGCTTAGTAAAAAAGAAAACTGAACAGGAATTAGAACACTATATCAATGATGATATTGAAAATAAATCAGTTGGCAGTTATATCTATGACATATTACTCCAAAGGCCTACACAAAAGATAAGAGGTAAACTTATTAAAACCATTGAAAGAAAGTATTATAAAAAAGAACTGGAAGCAATTCTTGCAAAACAAACAAAGTTTCATTCAGAACTCAAGGATAAAAATCTTTATCAGGATTGTTTAAATGATCTTTACAAACACAATGAGGCACATAAGAACAACATTAAAGACAAAAGTTTTAAGGATTTGTTTATCCAAGATATTATCTTTTACCAACGTCCTCTGAAAAGTCAAAAGGGAACCATTGGCGGTTGCCAATATGAAAGTAGAAGTTATAAGAAAACTATTTTTGATAAAAATACACAAAAAGAAAAAGTAATCACTGTTAATGATCCTGTCAAAACCATTTCAAGATCCCATCCTCTGTTTCAGGAATTCAGGCTTTGGCAATGGTTACATAATTTAAAGATTTACGAAAAAGAGAGAATTATTGATGGTAAAATACAACTTGATATTGATGTTACCAACCAATTGATACCTTCAGAAGATAATTGGATAGAACTTTTCGACTTCTTAAAAGAAAAAAAAGAAATCAATCAATCACAATTTCTAAAATACTTTTCTGATAAAAAGCTGATTTCAAAACAAAAGAAAAATAAAAATACGCATCGCTGGAATTATCCCGAAGACAAAACCTACCCAATGTGCGAAACGCATTCCAGCTTTGTAAACAGATTTAAAAAAGTAAACGATTTTGATATAGATAAAAATCTGACTTCTGACTTTGAAGAGAATCTTTGGCACATTATCTATTCAGTAAAAGATATGAATGAATATAAGCAGGCACTTAAAACATTTTCTTCAAAAAACAATATAGACCAAGATACATTTTCTAAAGCATTCATTAAATATCCTCCTTTTAAAAATGACTATGCTTCATATTCTAAAAAGGCCTTAAACAAATTATTACCCTTAATGCGGAAAGGAAAATACTGGAACGAAAAATTGATTCCTGAGTTGATAAAAGGTCGTATTACTGCCATAATGGAACGGATTAACACTTTGGAATTACCGGAATCATACTCTACTAAGAATATCAATGAAGCCTTAGAAAAAGTAACCGATGATGATATTCAAAGAAAATTAATAAAGAGCTTTTTACCATTTAAAGATAAAACTAATCCGTACAGTGGTCTTAATACCTATCAGGCAGGTTATGCTGTATATAACAGACATTCTGAATACGGAGATATAAAAAAATGGAGAACATCTGAAGATATTGAAAATTATCTCAATAATTTTAGACAACACAGCTTAAGAAATCCTATTGTAGAACAGCTTGTTCTGGAAACTTTGAGAACTGTAAAAGATATTTGGGATCATTATGGAGATGGTAAAGAGAATGTTTTTGATGAAATTCATGTTGAACTGGGAAGGGAAATGAAAAATCCATCAGAAAAACGTAAAAATTTATCTGAAAAAAATACAGAAAATGAAAGAACAAATGCCCGAATAAGAGAATTGTTAAAAGAAATGACCGGCTATGGTGCCAGGCCACACTCCCCCAGTCATCAGGAAATCTTAAAAATATACGAGGAAGATGTTGTAAAAAGTGAAGATCTACCAGAGGATATAGAAAAAATAAGAAAGAACAATTCCCCCGGCAGGAAAGATATTGAACGTTATAAATTATGGCTGGATCAAAAATATATCTCCCCTTATACCGGTAAATTTATTCCATTAAGTAAATTATTCTCTGAACAATATCAAATAGAGCATATTATACCTCAATCACGTTATTTTGACAATTCATTTAACAATAAGGTAATTTGCGAAAGTGCTGTTAACGAACTGAAAAGCAACCAGACTGCTTATGAATTTATTAAAGATAAAGGTGGTGCAAAAATTGATCTGGGAAACGGGAATACAGCCGACATTCTAAAATGGGAAAATTATGAACTCCACTGTAATTCCTATTTTAAAAAGAATCGTTTTAAGCTTAAAAATTTATTGACTGATGAAATACCTGAAGGCTTTATTAACAGGCAACTCAATGACAGCAGATACATCAGTAAATTGGTTAAAGGTTTATTAAGCAATATTGTTAGAAACGAAAATGAACAGGAAGCTACCTCAAAAAATTTAATTCCGGTTACCGGTGCTATAACCTCTAAATTAAAACATGACTGGGGTTTAAACGATAAATGGAATGAATTGATCTTGCCCAGATTTATCCGTTTAAATAAATTAACCCAAACTGAAGATTTTACAACCAAAAATATCAATGGGATCACCATACCTACGGTACCGGATGATCTGATAGATAAATTTAATAAAAAACGGATAGATCACAGACATCATGCCCTGGATGCTTTGGTTATTGCCGCTTGCACCAGAAAGCATATTCAATATATTAACTCATTAAACAACGAAAAGGAAAAGCATAATCTACAGCCCTCACTTTTGACCAAGAATAAAGAAGGTCGATTTACAAAACATTTTCAATTGCCCTGGCAGAATTTTCCTGTTGATGTTTTATATGCTTTAGAAACCACTATTGTTAGTTTTAAACAAAATCTTCGTGTCATTAATAAAACCAACAATAAATACTGGAAATATGTTAAACAAGATGACGGAACTTATAAAAAGAAAAAAGTAAAACAAACAAAAGGAGACAACTGGGCCATTAGGAAACCTTTGCATAAAGAATCTGTTTATGGCAAATTAAGCTTTAATGCCCCAAAAGGAAAGGTAGCCACAGCCATAAGAACTTCCTTATCTGAAATCAAAAAAGAAAAACATATTGAACAAATAACTGATAGAGGTATCAGGGAAATTATTATACCTAATCATTTAAAAAATTATACTGATGAGAAAGGAAAGATCAATTTTGAACAGGCCTTTAGCCCTGAAGGTATACAAGAGCTGAACAATAACATCATCGAATTGAATAATGGTAAAAGACACAATCCTATTTATAAAGTACGATTCTACGAAGTGGGAAGCAGGTTTCCGGTTTCAGAGAACACAAAATCTGCAAAGCATCAAAAATATGTTGAAGCTGCTAAAGGAACCAACTTGTTTTTTGCCATCTACCTGAATGAAAAAAAACAAAAGAGAGAATACGAGACGATCCCTTTAAATGAAGTAATAGCACATCAAAAACAAGAGGCAGATCTACCTAAAGAACAACGTACCGGTATACCTATTGATCACAGTAAAGGTAAATTTTTGTTTTCTTTATCACCCAATGACCTTGTTTATGTACCAACAGATGAAGAGATTGACAATCCTAACTTAGTTGATTTTAGAGTATTAAATAATGAACAAATTAAAAAGATTTATAAAATGGTCAGTTCTTCTGGTTTTCAATGTTTTTTCATTAGAATGGATATTTCTAAACTAATTTTTAATAAAATGGAATTTTCTGCATTAAATAAAATGGAAAAATCTACAAACGAAATAATGATCAAAGAACGGTGCTGGAAATTAGAAACCGACCGTTTGGGTAATATAATCCGGGTATATAAGCAATAAATATACAAGCCTGACAGTTAAATACTTGTCAGGCTTTTTTATTGTTTACAAATATGATCAAAAGAACCATCTATATCGGTAACCCAGCGTATTTAAAGATCAAACAAAACCAGCTTCTTATACAAGATCCCGAAACAAACGCAATAAAAGGTAGCGTTCCGGTTGAAGACCTTGCTCTGTTGATGTTGGATCATTATCAAATTACCATCAGCAACCAGTTATTAACACGTTTACAGGGAAATAATATTGCTGTTATTAATTGCGATGCACATCACCTCCCTTTAGGAATCATGCTACCACTTTACGGGCATACCGAGCATTCTGAACGGGTTAAATATCAATTGGAGGCATCTATCCCTCTTAAAAAACAACTCTGGAAACAAACCGTAGAACAAAAAATAAAGAATCAGCAGGCAATTCTTAAGATGAATAAAAAATCCTATGAACAGATGAATTATTATCTGGAAAACATCAAAAGCGGAGATGTTACCAATATGGAAGGAAAAGCTGCTCAATATTACTGGAAACATCTATTTAATGATTTTACAAGAGAAAGATTTGGCAGCGCCCCTAATAACCTGCTAAATTTCGGATATGCAGTTTTACGAAGTATTGTTGCAAGAGCTTTGATCAGCAGCGGACTATTACCGGTATTGGGAATATTTCATAAAAATAAATACAATCCGTATTGTCTGGCCGATGATATTATGGAACCTTACAGGCCATTTATAGATAAACTGGTATTTAACTATACTATTATGAACGGAATGTCTAATGAGCTGAGCAAAGAAATAAGGGCTTATTTACTAAATATTGCAACCCATGATGTTTTAATTGACCAGGTACAAAGACCCTTGATGGTTGCCGTAAGCACCACCACAGCCAGTTTGTATAAATGTTTTACCGGAGAATTAAGGCAGATTAAGTATCCTGAACTAGATTAACAAAAAATTAAACAATAAAATATGTTTTATGATTCCAATCGATTTAATGCATACAGAATTATGTGGATATTAGTTTTTTTTGATCTGCCTACAGACACTAAAAAAGACAGAAAAGCCGCTGCAAAATTCAGAAAAGACCTTTTGGATGATGGCTTTACCATGTTTCAGTTTTCTATCTACCTGCGTAACTGTCCCAGCCGGGAAAATGCCGAGGTTCATTCAAAAAGAGTAAAAAACAATTTACCCAAACACGGCAAAGTGGGTATTTTAAAAATAACCGATAAACAATTTGGCAATATGGAATTATTTCAGGGAATAAAGGAAGCAGATGTACCTCAACCGGTACAACAACTGGAATT
>JANTGS010000101.1 GCA_024762795.1 Flavobacteriaceae bacterium
AACACTCTATATTTTAAAAGAAAAAAGACTGCTATGAACTGAGTTAGTATCGATAGCAGTCTAAAAAAAAGGGACCGTTATGAGTGAATAGCGCTATACGTACTATACCTCATTATATTTTAAAATATTTTATAAATCTGTTTTTAAAACCTGAGTTTCTTTTTAAAGTAACCTCTGTTAATTCAGGAGAAAAAGGAGTAGAAAATGATAAGATGATTAGTGACAATAACAAAACTATTTCCATATACAATTTCGGATTTTGGGTTAATTAAACTGATCTAGAAAATTGTTGTTGTTGTTATTGTGAGGGTGGTTGGTTCAAAATTATATTTGAGCCTTTATTTAAACGCATAAATTCCAGTATTATTTTAAGAGATGAAAAATAATTGAGAAAAAAATTTTGTCATGTGAGATATCTGTTTGTAAGGTGTTGAATAAGAGGTGTGTTAAAGAGATTTTTTAATATCTATATCATTTTCGTTTTTTTTAATGAATCCACGGGATCATACTAAAAGGCTTGTGTGATTTCACCTTAAGTTATAGATTTTTTTACTTCATGAGGCTTATAGCTCTTATTGTGAAGTACAATTGATTTTCTTCACCCACGTCTATTTACTGTTACTTATTTAATGCTGAAATGCTTTTGCTGTAAGCAATTCAGAATTGATCATAAATTTGAGACTTTAAATGTTGTCGTAAGCTTAGGCTGAAATGTTTAAGATCGGGGCTTGAGTTAAATTCAAATCATAATTATTAGTGTATTTATGATTTGAATTCAGAGCAATAACGAAAAGATCGGATATTAAGCACAGGTATTAATCACGATTTCTCGCTCTATGCTGAAGAAATAGATCGGCCACGACCATAGCACTTAAGGCTTCAACAATAGGAACAGCTCTGGGTACTACACAAGGATCGTGACGGCCTTTTCCCTGAATAGCTGTTTTTTCTCCTTTTGAGTTAATGGTAGGTTGTTCCTGCATGATCGTAGCAACGGGTTTAAAGGCTACTCTGAAATAAACATCCATTCCGTTACTGATTCCGCCCTGAATTCCTCCGGAATAATTCGTTAGAGTTGTTCCGTCAGGATTAAAAATATCATTATGCTCACTGCCTTTCATTGTGGCTCCGTGAAAACCACTGCCATATTCAAATCCTTTTACGGCATTGATAGATAACATGGCTTTTCCAAGTTCAGCCTGGAGTTTGTTAAAAATGGGTTCGCCCAGACCTGTAGGTACATTCCTTATTACACAAGTGATTACACCACCAATGGTATCTCCTTGTTTTTTGATCTCCTCAATTCTTTTGATCATTTGAGTGGCAGTTGCCTGATCCGGACACCTTACAATATTATTTTCTGTCTTATTCAGGTCCAGTTCGGTATAATCTTTATCTAAAAAAATATTGCCTACAGCAGAAGTATAAGCACTGATCTTTATATTTTTTAAGAACTGACGGGCTATAGCTCCTCCAACGATCCAGTTGGCGGTTTCTCTGGCCGAACTTCTGCCACCTCCACGGTAATCCCGGTGTCCGTATTTTTTATCGTAAGTTAGATCGGCATGTGACGGACGGTAAACATCTGTATTATGTGTATAATCCTTGCTGCGTTGGTTGGTATTCTCAATGATATATCCAATAGAGGTTCCGGTAGTCTTTCCATTAAAAATTCCCGATAGGAATTTTACCTGATCGGGTTCTTTACGTTGTGTGGTAATAGAGGATTGTCCCGGTTTTCTGCGGTCTAACTCTGACTGGATTTTATTCAGATCGAGTTCTACTCCTGCCGGACAACCGTCAATAACTCCTCCGATTGCAGGTCCGTGAGATTCGCCGAAGGTAGTCAGTTTGTATAAATTTCCTAAAGAATTCCCCATTGTATATTTAAATGATCCCCGTTTAATAAGAGGTATTAACTTGTGTCTTTTTTATCGATTCGAAATTGTATCATAATGATATTGACATTTAGATATTCAAACCGGTATTTCACTGTAAAAAGTGAGTAGCAAAGGTAAAATATTTTAAGAAATGGCAAGCTTTTACTTGAACGATTGTTTATTTTTGAATAAAATATCTGACTGATGGAAAAATTACACTATAATATTACTGTAAAAGGCAGGGTACAAGGGGTTTGGTTTAGAAAACATACCAAGATAAAAGCGGATGAACTGGAAATTGATGGCTTTGTAAAAAATTTACCTAACGGAGATGTCTATATTGAGGCTGAGGGAAATAAACTCAGGCTTGATGCTTTTGTTGAATGGCTGCATAAAGGCTCTCCACACTCCAAAGTTTATACAGTTGATACCAGATTAGGGGATTTAAAAGATTATCAATCTTTTGAGATCAAACGATGATCAGTTTTTAGATTTATTTTAACTGAACCATGGTTTTTGAGCAGGTAGTCGAGCCCGTTGGATACAGGAGGAAGTCGAGCCCGCTGGATGAGGCAGGAGTCGAACCCGCCGTTAGGCAGGAGTCGAATGTCTAAAGTCAAAAGTCAAATAAGTATTCAACTCATATGATTATCATAATAAATATCGTTTTAAGAATTGAAAATAACAGGACGCTCCTACGGAGCTGTTAATGTTTTTATATCATAGTATTTTTTTTATAAATAGTTGGCCTCTACGAGGCTTGTGGAATAGATGTACAAAAATAATTTGAAAAAGGAAATTATAATAAAGGACTTAAAAAGTTTTACATTCTAGCCAATCCTTTCTTAATAGCCCAGGTCGACCTTTATCAGGGCTGTACAACTTCTCAATCTTTTAATTTGTAAAAACAAAATAACTATCAGCAATTCTGCGAAAATCTGCGCAATCTGCGGGAAATTTATGATACAGTGAAGCAGTGATAAGGTTAAGCAGAGAAATGCCTATGTGGGTTGTAACTCTGGGTGACCTAATCAGGGGATGAATTTCAATAAATAAGATCAAGATTCAATATTCAGAAGTAAATAAAAAGGGCTTGACTATTAAGCAAAAGCTTTCCGGTCAAACCCTTAATAAAATTTTAATCCTTAAATTTTAAATCTTTTAAAATTACTTACTCCTCTTTTTTAAATTCTGAAAACGTCTTTTTAATGATCCGGATACAATCCATTAGTTGTTCTTCATTCATCACCAGAGGAGGAGCAAAGCGGATGATATTACCATGTGTTGGTTTTGCCAAAAGTCCGTTATCTCTAAGTTTTAAACAGAGATCCCAGGCAGTAGAACTGTCAACTGTATCATTGATCAGTACGGCATTGAGCAATCCTTTACCGCGGACTTTTTTAATAAAATGATTTTCTTCTGCAAAAGCAGAAAGTTCTTTACGGAAGATTTTTCCCAGTTTTTCAGCATTTTCAGCCAGTTTTTCTTCTTTAACCACAGTCAGGGCAGCAAGAGCTACTGCGGCGGCCAATGGGTTACCTCCAAAAGTGGAACCGTGCTGTCCGGGTTTGATCACTTCCATGATGTCATTATTGGCCAAAACAGCCGAAACGGGATAAGCACCACCCGATAAGGCTTTACCAAGAATTAATATATCGGGTTTTACATTTTCATGATCTACCGCAAGGAGTTTTCCTGTACGCGCTACTCCGGTCTGCACTTCATCGGCAATAAAAAGGATGTCATTTTTCTCACAGATCTCTTTGGCTCTGGCAAGAAATCCTTCATGAGGGACAAATACACCGGCTTCTCCCTGAATAGGTTCTACCAGAAATCCAGAGATATTCTTATTATTTTTGATTGCTTCTTCTAAAGCATCGGTATCATCATAAGGAATTTTTATAAATCCGGGCGTATAGGGTCCGAAATGTTTTCTGGCATCTTCATCATTTGAAAAAGAAATGATCGTAGTGGTTCTTCCGTGGAAATTGTTTTCACAGACTATGATATTTGCTTCTTCCTCAGGGATGTTTTTCTTTTCATAGGCGTATTTACGACAAAGTTTGATGGCAGTTTCCACAGCTTCGGCACCACTGTTCATCGGAAGCACCTTATCAAAATTGAAGAATCCTGTAACATATTTTTCAAATTCTCCCAGTTTATCATTGTAAAAAGCACGAGAGGTCAGGGTTAGTTTTTCGGCCTGATCTTTTAAAGCGTTGATGATCTTTGGGTGACAATGTCCTTGATTAACAGCAGAATATGCTGAAAGAAAATCGTAATATCTTTTTCCTTCAACATCCCATACATACACGCCTTCTCCTTTGTGAAGTACAACAGGTAGCGGGTGATAATTGTGAGCTCCATACTCATTTTCCAGAGCAATGGCTTTTTCTGATAAATTTTTGTCTTTATTTAACATAGAAAACGTTTTTTAAATCAATTCAGAAAGAATAAAAAGATTAGAATTGATCTATTCATAAAATACGATTCCTTCTTATGGAGAGAAATCATCCTTCGGAATTACAAAAATATCAAATTTAAAGCGAATAAAATAATCGATCACTGATAAGACTATTGCAAAAGGTGATTATTTGTTTAAAGTTGACACTTGAGGTAAACCTGCATCTTCTAAAATATCAGAAGCATGAATATCACCTACTTGTTTGGTTTGTTCGAAAGTAGCTGAGAAATCAGTTTGTAAAGCACTGTTAGAAAAATTGGCCTTATGAGTAATTACCAGGTCAATTCCGTAAGATTCGGTATCAATTGCATTGGCAAAGAAAGCTGCAGAACCTGCATTGGCCTGAGCGAGTAATTGTTTTAAAAGCTCATCTGCAGGAGATCCGTCGTTCTTTGGTTTAAAGGAACCTGTATAAACTACACGATCATCAATTCTTACAAAATATCCGTCAAGTGTAAAGGTTAAATGAGCACCAGGGGCCTTTGCAGTAAATCCTACACTTGCACTCTTGGATTCTTCTTGTTTTAATTGAGGAATACCCAGTAATTTTGCAGCACGGCTATCATTAGAAAAAGTACCCACATCAGTTGGTATTCCATCTACAAAAATTGTTGAAGTACTGTTAAAATTTAATTGATGAAGAGATGGAGCTCTAAATCCGGTGTTGGCAGATGCTCTCATGGCAAAATTATCAGTAAATTTAAAACGGGTAGCTAATTTGAAATTCAGGGTTCCACCAAAATCGCTATAATTTTCATATCGCAAGGCTCCACTAACCAAAAATCTATCAGTAATATCAGCTTCCACATCAGCATAACCGGCCACACTGTTTCTTGTTTTGTTTACCTCGTTATCAGGACTAAATCCTGGAAAAACCTGAGACCCTCCAGGTCTTGTTCTTCCAAAGAAATCTTTTACTTCAATGCTATTAGGATCATTAATATCCCAAATATTACCATTGGTGTCGTATTTAGAAGAAGATCCTTCTTCACCAGCAAAGATCTGGTATCTTTCCATTCGGTATTCAGCACCAAAAGCAATATTTAAACCTGCCATAGCATCTTCATAAAATCTGTTGATATCAAAATTGGTAGTATTTTGCGTAAAACGAATCCACCGGCATTAAACTCAAGTGGAGTAGCATATTGCATGGTTGCATTAGAAGTGTTTTGAATAAGGTAATCAAAACTATTTTGACCCCATGTATTACTAAAGTCAATATTCCATTCTCCTATCATACTTTTAATTCCTGCTGATATAGATTTATCAAGAACTGCTGAACTGATCTCAGGTAAGAAACCATTGATATAAACCGGAGTAAAAGCACTTTGTTGATACGGTAATCTGTAAAAACCTGCAGCATTACCATTTCTGATACTCATACCTCCAAAGGAATATATAGTGGCTTTTTCAGATACAGGCACTTCTCCGTTAAAGAAAAATTTCCCGCTACCCAATTTAGATTGTCCGACTCTCATATTGAAATCATGACGTTGTAAACCTCTTGCCGATAATTCTGAACCGGTATTATCTGTAGATAAAGTAGCTTGTAAATCGGAAATACTAGTAGCATTATTTACATCATTTAATACATCAGAAGGTAATCCTGCTCCTTGCGAATATTGTACTATGGCATCAAAATCAGTTTGAAGAGCCAGTAAATCAGTATAACCATTATTAAATGCATTTCTTTCAACAGAATTGTATGAATTAAAGATATTTCCTTCCCACTCAATCATTCTGTTGGTATCATTTCTAGAGTCATACATACCCGTAAAATTGATAAAACCTCCATCTTCTCCAAGAGGAATACCATAATTAACAGAAACACCTGTTGTTTCACCATCGGTTCCACCCTGATGGTATCCCCCTGAATTTTTAGACATATAAGCTCCGGCATCAGTGGCTACAGAAAGATTTGTAGTATTCTTCATTACTATATTAATTACACTGGCAATTGCATCAGAACCGTATTGTGCAGCAGCACCGTCACGTAAAACTTCAACACGTTCTATAGCTGCAGTAGGTATAGCATTTAAATCGGTACCTACCGAACCTCTACCAAATGTTCCGTTCACATTTACAAGTGATGAAGTATGACGTCTTTTTCCATTAATAAGTACAAGTACCTGATCGGGTCCTAAACCTCTTAAAGAAGCAGGATCGATATGGTCGGTACCATCCGAAATAGTTTGTGTATTTGAAGTAAAAGAAGGTGCAACAAAGTTTAAAATCTGGTTAAGATTGGTTTGAGGCCCTTGGGTAACCAGATCTTTTATTCCGATTACATCAACAGGAACAGCAGTTTCAGTTGCAGTTCTGTTGGGATTTCTTGAACCAACTACCACAACTTCTTCTAAGGCTACACCTGAAGCCAGGGTAATATCAATAGTTTTTCTGCCATTGATGCTTACTGTTTGTGTTTCGAAACCCACAAAAGTAAATTCAAGACTTTCATCACCACGTACCATCAGACTGTAATTTCCATCAAAGTCGGTTTGGCACTTCCTTTAATAATTACGGAAACACCGGGTAAAGGTTGTTCATCTGAGTCGGTTACCTTACCATTTATTTGATAAGTTTGTGCAATTCCTGTAAAGGAAAATAATGCCAATGTAAGTAAGAGATAAATGTTTTTTTCATAAAAAATAACTTTGAGTTAATAAAAAGAGTACTTAGAATAGTATAACCAAACACTTTATTTTGCCGAAATAGGTATAATATTTTATATAATTGTGATAAAAGTTACATAAAGATTATTTAAAAGATAAATAAATAAAGCTTTGTAATAGTTTTATTTTATTATTTTTAAACAATTATTTTTCTAAAATCATAAAGTTTTAACACAACATTTTGAAATAATCCAGAAGTGTAAAGAATGAATTATCTCGCACATATATACCTATCCGAAAACGATCAACTTATTGCTTTAGGTAATTTTATGGCTGATGAAATCAAGGGGAAAACCTATGATATTTATTCAGAAAAAATAAAAACCGGAATTCTTCTGCACAGACAAATCGACTCTTTTACAGATCAGGATGAGACTGCACGGATAAGTAAAAGAAGATTGCATAAACGTTACGGACATTACAGCGGGATCATTATCGATATTCTTTACGATCACTTTCTGGCTAAAAACTGGCCAATGTATTCTGAAATCCCATTAGAAAAATTTGCAAATGATTTTTATAATTTTCTTGAAGAGCGTTATGAGATCCTTCCGGACAGGATACAACATCTTACACCTTATATGATCAAAGACAACTGGCTGGTAAATTATGCTGGTTTTGAAGGCATTGAAAGAGTTTTGATCGGAATGAATAAACGAACAAAAATGAAATCTCATATGCATCTTGCAATTCATGATCTCAAAGAGAATTACAGTGCGCTTGAAAATGATTTTTTTATTTTTTTTGAGAAACTCAGAAATTTTTCACACAATACTCTTATTGAATTGAAAAAGAAATATAAAATATTATGATTATGCTTGAACAATAAAAATTTTACACAGTTTTAAATGAGAAAATATCTCATCTTTATTTTTGTTTCACTTTTTCTGGTATAAT
>JANTGS010000102.1 GCA_024762795.1 Flavobacteriaceae bacterium
CTTTTAAAAATTAAAAATACTGAAATGACAACTGGTTAATATTCAGTAAAATAAAAAACATTAGGTATTATTTTGTATTTTTATCGGACAGTAATGAAAAAATATCTTTTTTTAATCCTCAATGATCAGATGTAATCAGATGTTTTTATCTATTAGAATTATAAAAGACTTGATACAGATCAAGTCTTTTTTATTTTTTACTTTTGTTCTTAATGAAAACAAAGCTATTCCTCCTTTTTTTATTGCAGATAAATTTTTTCTTTGCTCAGGAGATCAGAACAGAATCTGTAAAAGAATATCCACTGGACGCCGACCGGTTTATCGGTGCTGATGTACTTAACAATATTTATTTTATCAGAAATAATAGCCTGTTTAAAAAGGGCCCTCAGGGGATGCTTGTTTACAGCAATGTAAATTACGGCAAATTATATTCGGTTAGTCTTCAGGATCCTTTTAAGATCATTTTGTTTTATAAAGATTTCAATACAGTAATTTTACTGGACAACCGTTTAAACGAGATAACCCAAAGGCTTACTTTTCCTGATGTAAATCTCTCCCTTGTAGGATTTGCTCCTGAAAATAATCTGTGGATCTATAGTAAAGATGACAATCTCCTTCAGCTTTACGATTATCAAAACAAAAATATCCAATTGAATTCACAGCCGCTGACTTCTTATAAAGAAGGGTTTTTAGCAGAAGGTATGATCAGCAATAATGAAAATGTATGGCTTTGGAATAAGAATGGGATCATTCAATTCAATCAGTATCTTATTTATATCGGGGAAACTTCCGGAAAGGATATCAAAAATGTTTTTCTCTACAAAAAAGGGATTATTGTTCAGGAAGAATCCGGATTCTTTTATCTGGAAAATAAAACAAAGATCCCTGTCGATCTGAAAATTGACAATCCCGATGCCAGTGTGTATTTTATTAAAGATACTTTTTATGTTTTTGCCTGTCATATTTTGTATCATTATCAAATAATGTAGCCAGCCCTTTAAAAAATTACATTATTTTCTTTATTTTCGCTACTTTAAAGCTTACAGCTTAAAAACTCATATAAATCAAGTACGTATGCATGTAGCTATTGCAGGAAATATCGGAGCCGGAAAAACCACGCTTACCAAACTTTTAGCAAAACATTACAAATGGGAACCTCATTACGAATCTGTTACCGAAAATCCGTATCTCGATGATTTTTACGGATCTATGGAGCGCTGGTCTTTTAACTTACAGATCTATTTCCTCAACAGCCGTTTCAGGCAGATCCTCGATATTCGCGAAAGCGGTAAAAATGTAATTCAGGACAGGACCATTTATGAAGATGCTCATATTTTTGCTCCCAACCTGCATGCTATGGGACTTATGACCAACCGTGATTTTAGCAATTATTTGTCGCTGTTCGAACTGATGGAACGACTTGTAGAAGCTCCCGACCTGTTGATCTACCTCAGGGGAAGTATTTCTACTCTTGTAGGGCAAATTCACCGCAGGGGAAGAGATTATGAAAATTCGATCAGTATTGATTATTTGAGTCGTTTGAACGAACGTTACGAAGCCTGGATCAGCAAATACAATAAAGGTAAATTACTGGTGATTGATGTTGACGATCTGAATTTTGTTGACAATCAGGAAGATCTCGGGCTGGTGATCGACAAGATCGATGCACAGATTCACGGTTTATTTTAACAGAAACCCATCTTAAACTTATAATAAAAAATGCGGGTTTAGCCCGCATTTTCTATATCTATGAAAGATTTGTATTTTTATTCTTTTCTTTTCTTGATCAGCTTTTCAACTTCATTACCTCTCAGCGTGTCAATCTCAACAGTTTCTTTGCCATTAAGAACTTCTTTCTTTTTGATCACAGCTATTTTTTCTCCGTTATCATTTACAGTAACTTCAACTTCTTTGGTGATCTCTTTATTTACAGCATTGGAATTTTCACGAATTTCAATCATCACATCCTGAGACTGATCTTTCATTTCGTTTACATTAAGAGGTATACTTGGAGCGATAACCAGTGCCACCACACTCATCAGCTTTAACAAAATATTCAATGAAGGCCCTGAGGTATCCTTAAACGGATCTCCTACGGTATCTCCTACCACGGTTGCCTTATGCGGAGCAGATCCTTTGTTATATTCCACTCCATCAATAGTAACTCCTTCTTCGATCATCTTTTTGGCGTTATCCCAGGCCCCTCCGGCATTCGACTGGAAGATCGCCATCAAAACACCGGTAACAGTAACTCCGGCCAGTAAACCCCCCAGCATTTCAGCGCCTCCTATAAAACCAACCAAAACAGGAGAAGCAACAGCCAGTAATCCGGGCAGAAGCATCTCTCTCAATGAGGCTTTAGTTGAAATATCCACACATTTTTCATATTCGGCAACGCCATCAGCTTTTTCAAAGATCTTCACTTCTTCAGGAGTAGCTTTTGAGATATCGGCATCATATTTTCGCATGATCTCCAAAGCATCTTTTAAAGTTGGGATCTCATGAAACTGGCGACGAACCTCTTGAATCATTGACATGGCAGCTCTTCCAACCGCTCCCATAGAAAGCGCTGAAAAAACAAAAGGCAACATACCCCCTACAAAGAGTCCGGCCATTACCTGTGATTTTGAAATATCGATTGAATTGATGTTGGCCTGTTGCATAAAAGCTGAGAACAAAGCCAAAGCAGTAAGTGCTGCCGAAGCGATGGCAAAACCTTTACCAATGGCTGCTGTGGTATTACCAACAGCATCCAGTTTATCTGTTCTCTGACGAACTTCTTTAGGGAGCTCACTCATTTCGGCTATACCTCCTGCATTATCAGAGATAGGACCATAGGCATCTACAGCCAGCTGAATTCCGGTATTGGCCAGCATTCCAACTGCAGCAATGGCAATTCCATAAAGACCGGCAAAATGGAAGGATAAAATAATTGCTGTAGCAATTAGTAAAATCGGGATTGCTGTTGATATCATCCCTACTCCCAGTCCGGCAATAATATTTGTTGCTGATCCGGTAACCGATTGTTTAACGATACCAAAAACCGGTCGGGTTCCGGTTCCGGTATAATATTCTGTAATCATTCCAACCCCGAGTCCGGCGATCAGTCCGATAATAGTAGCATAGAATACGCCAATGGCAGTAAATTCTTTTCCGTCGAACACCCAGGTCTCAGGAAGAAAATTCATGATAAGAAAATAGGAAGCTGCGATCATCAAAGCAGATGAAAGATATTCTCCCAGATTTAAAGCTTTTTGCGGATCTCCTCCTTCTTTCACTCTTACAAAAAATGTTCCTATGATGGAAGTAATAATTCCGGTTGCGGCCAGTGATAAAGGCAACAGAACTGCACCCAGTCTAAAATCCGCGAAAGCGTCGAGATTAAAGAAAATAGCTCCTAAAACCATCGTTGCTATGATAGAACCAACGAATGATTCAAAAAGGTCGGCTCCCATACCGGCAACATCCCCTACATTATCTCCCACATTATCTGCAATTGTAGCCGGATTTAGCGGGTGATCTTCAGGAATTCCCGCTTCAACTTTTCCAACGAGGTCGGCTCCAACATCGGCAGCTTTGGTATAGATCCCTCCTCCTACACGTGCAAATAATGCAATGGAGGAAGCTCCGAGAGAGAAACCTGAAATAATATTCATCACGATAATCAAACCGTTCTCAGTATGAACATCGTAGATCTTGTCATAGATCAGCAATAAACTGCTTAACCCTATGACTCCAAGAGAAACCACACCAATTCCCATAACGGATCCTCCGGAAAAAGCTACTTCAAGTGCTTTATTTAATGAGGTACGGGCAGCATGTGTTGTCCTTACATTGGCTTTGGTGGCGATTCGCATACCTATCATCCCTGCCAAAGCAGACATAAAAGCACCAACGACAAATGATAAAGCTACAAGCCCACTTGAATTTTCTTCTGAATTACCCTTAAAAATCAGTAAAACAGCTACGGCGATTACAAAGATGGACAATACTTTGTATTCTGCCTTTAAAAAAGCCAATGCTCCATCAGCGATGTGCTTGGCAATGATTCTCATCTTAGGAGTACCATCTTCTTGTTTTGTAACCCATGCAGACTTATAGAACATAAATAAAATGCCAATAACCCCCGCAAGAGGCAACAGATAAATTAAATTTTCCATGTTTTATTTTTTGAGTTTTGTTGCTACAAATGTAATAAAACTGTGGTTATAAAAAAGAGGTAAAAATTTAATTTTTAAAATGATAAAAAAAGATAGATACTAATTTTAACCTTTAGGGTTGGACTTACTAATTGAACCTAGCTAAATGGTCTTCGTCAATAGTTCTTCAGAGTATATAATTTTATCCATTCACAGCAAAAAGGCCAGAATATAGGGGTTTTTAGGCTCTGAAGAGATTTGGGTTAGACTACTGTAGCTATCCTTACAGGAATAAAAGCCGATTTGCTAAATATTAATTTTTCTATAATTGTTGTTAGCATACTGACATTTATATTTGCACTCATTATAAAAATCAGAATGATTGAACCTTAATTCTATAGAGGAGAAATGCTTTAAAACAGATCATTCAATCCAATTTAAACGTTGAACAATTTCTTTAAAAAGAGAGTCTTTATTTTCTTTGACAGATTCAACAGGAAAACCAAAACTGATAATTTTATATCCGTTTTTTACACTCATAAGTCCGGCAGGATATCCGTTTTCTTGATACCTGTAAATAATCTCTGCTTCTTTAATGGGTTTTAAAGCATCAACAGATCGAAGTTCATAGATTTTTTCAGAAGGTTTTTTTGAAAGCTGAAATTGATACTTACCTTTAATCTTGCCGGTATAACTTGCTCGATCAGAATAAATGGAATAACTGAGTTTTTCTTTAACCCAGTTTCCTCTTAGAGTATCGGCGGAATGATCTAAAAACACATCCTTTGCAATAAAAGCTCCTGATACCAGCATCGATTTTCCTTTGCCCAACCATTCGTCCAGGGCCTCTCGCATAGACGACTTAAACACACTGTAATCTTTTGATTTAGTGCTTAGTTTATAAACACTTTGTTTGCCATAGATCAAATCGAGTTTGTTATAGTTAATAAATTTTTCAGGATGTTTTTCAAAAGCCGAGGCACTTGTAGAGGTAAATGAAAGATCTAGTTTTTTATAATATTTTCCGTGCTGATACGGATAATCAAAAGTATTTCCAACAACATTCACCCCTTCATAATCGGAATAACTGGCCCCATGTCCTGTTAAAGGATCTGATATCCAAGGGTCGTTTTTATCAAAATTATATTGGTATCCTGTAAAGGAATATTCCACACCATCGGCAATGGCCGATTTATGCCAGGTTGTAAAACCACCCAGGCTATCGGTATCAAAAAATTCTGGTCCTGACAATTTATCAAACCCATTTACAATTAATATAGGTTGGTTATCAAAGTGACTTATGCTTGCCGATAAGGTTTCAGAATCAAAACTCATACCTCCTTTATTTACCGCCTTTACTTTAAAAGAGTAAATTTTTCCTTCTTCAATTTTATCAAAAATATATTCTTTTCCTCTAACAAGAATACCATTATCAAATCCTCCGTCATCAATTTTTTTATAAACGATATAAGCTTCAGGAACAGCGGTTTTTTCAAATTTATCCAAGGTGTTCTCCCAGTTAAGAATAAACTTTTTATTTTGATAGTTTATTGAAAAATCTTTCACAGCAAGAGGAGTTACAACATAATCACTATGGTTATTATAGGCAAGGTATTTAAGTACTCCTTTATAGATGGCTCTGCTTACATCAAATTTAAAATTAGGATCAAGACTGTATTTCTCATCCTCAAAATTTTGATGAGACAATAATTCAATAAGAAAAGAAGGGACATTACTATAAGTTACTTCGGCATATTTTTTATCCCACAAACCTCTTGAAGTCCAGTTGTTTTTATAAGTATCTCCAATAATTTTTAGTACTTCGGTTTCAACTATATCAGCCAGATCACGACTTGCAAAACGACTTCTGCCATCGGGAAAAGACCGCTCATCATTTAAACCTTTGGTACTGTGTATTATTAAAGTGCCAATAACTGAATCCGTTTTAGTAACTCCGGCATCGGTATGAAGTGCCAGTGATAAATCAATAGGAATATTTAATCCCTGAAGAGTACTATCTCTGTTATGACTGTAAATATTTCCCAGCAAATAGTTTACCCATTCACTACGGCCTTTATAATCATCTTTATAATCACTTTTATATTTAGAAAGTGAGTAAACCGCGTCGGCAGGAAAACCTGCGTATTGCAAATAATATCTGGCAGCATTCATAAAGGCAGGTTTATTGCTGATGAATCCATTTCGGGAAATTCTGGTAAAACCTCCTCCGATTTTAATGGCATCCGAACTGATTATGCCTTGTTCTTTAGAGGTATTGTATACTACTACTTTTGAATTTTTTTTTCCAAAATGAAATGTTCCAAGATAAACCCAGGTTGCATATCCCATTTTCTGGTTTACAGTAAAGTTTGTTTTGCCCCCATCATGATATACAGTATACTTTACATCACTTACATTTTGACCTTTTGCGTATGAAATATAAACAGCATATTTTGCAGCTTTATCAGCCTTAAAATTATAAACTATAGAGTCTTTTTTACCATTTTGTTTTGAAGATCTCATTTCGAGATGTCTCCCCAGAAGGAAGGGATTTTCATGATCGGTATAAAAATCTTTTAATAAAAAACCTCCTTCAGCTATGGTCACATTTTTGGTCATTTCAATAGCTTTACTGCTGTTATCAATATCGATGAGATATTCCTGGCTGTTGGCATCTCTTTCTTTGGGATAATAGACATAAGCCCCGGCATTTTCGAGCATTGGAATAATGTACGGAACTACATAAGACAGGTTTTCCATATCCTCAACCGTAGTAAAAAGATTAGGACGTTGCCATTTCCATAGCTTATCATCATCAGAGTAATAAAGTCCGTGACCACCCCATACAGCGATATGTTTATTTTTTAGGCCATTGGAAATATCAAAAGGCAAATCACTATTTATCACATGTGCTGTCTGATCATTTTTTCTTACATCAAATCGTTTCGTGTCAATTTTGGTTGAACTACGGTATAAATTTGGAATATATTCTGATAAGGCTAAAGTATCAATAAAATTATTTACCTCATATTTACTTCTGATCTTTCTTTTTTGAGCCTTTTTCACTTGATAATTAAAATCCTTTAACCAGTCTTCTCGGATACGATTGTAAGAAAAATTCTTTGAATAATAAATATTGAGTTTTTTATGTTTTTCATCAATAAAGGCGCTATCTATAGCTATTGCAGATATATGTTGTGGAAGAAGATGATTTTCTTTGATAGCTTCCAGAGTTCTTTCGGATAATTTATCAAATTGTTTTCCACTTATTTTCTTATAACCGGTACTTTTATGTTGAGAAAAAGTATCCACAGGAAGCAACAATAAAAAGATAAAACTGCAAATAAATAACCGAAAATTCATATCAGATAGATTTTATTCAAAACTAAAAAAAATATGATTTCGACAATCTAAAATCGAAGTTTTTAAATTTAGTTAAAGCAGTACTCAAAAATTAAAATCATATCGATGATAAGATAATGTAAAAAAACTCCTAATACAGATCAAATTTTAATTCAATATTTATTATAAATCCACTTAGCAAAAGGAATAAACTGATAAAATTCAATTATTTAAAATACAAAAACCTCACAGTCAACTAACTATGAGGTTTCTTTGTACCTTGAGCGGGAATCGAACCCGCACTCTGTTGCCAGAATCCCGATCTTATCGGGACGCGCCTACCAATTCCTTTAACTTTTCCTTCGATTTCCAGGATTTTATCTTTCGCTCCCTTTGCATCGCCTCTGATCGAGTATCAAATGATTCCC
>JANTGS010000103.1 GCA_024762795.1 Flavobacteriaceae bacterium
TCTGGTGTTCCGCCTAACGCTGCAAATAATTCTGCATTGGTTGGGGTAGTCCCTTCACATACTGTTAATGTGCCATTGCTTCCTGCGTCTGGCGCTGCTTGAACAACCACCGTCTCACTAACTCCTGATAATGGCAAATCACAACTTCCATTATTTACATTGGTCAGGTTTAAAGTTGTATCTGAAGTTATCCCGCTTACCGTAATATTAACTGTACCTCCTGCTCCTATTGTTGCTGTTCCTGAAACGGCTCCGGCATACGTAACTACATCACCTGCTGTTCCTGAAATGGTAAAGATCGCGTCATCTCCTGAACATACAGGTCCATTACTACTAATAGTTGCTGGTGTCGGGGTCGGTAACATCGCATCATTGGTAAAATTCGCTGATGACCCTGAAGTACAACTTCCGTTACCTGCTGTTACTGTATAACTCGTGCCTGCTGTCGCTCCTGTGATTACGCCTCCTGCTCCTGCACTTGGTCCGGCTGGTGTAAATGTATAGGTTAAAGATCCGTCATAATTCGTGATCGTGGTTGATCCCGCTGCTGAACAGGTTGCTGCCGTGGTACTCAATGTGGGTACTGATGGTAAAACGTTTGCAATAACTGTTACACTTGCACTATTGTTGGCCCCGTTAGAATCAATATTTGGGCTATTTATTAAATCAACCGTGTTTGTATATGGCCCTACAGCATTAACCGTTGCTGTAATGGTCATGGAAGCAGATGCTCCAGCAGCTAAGGCTCCTAAAGGGATATCTCCTGTTAATTCATCATAACTAGGATAATTACTACTGACAAAGGTATAGCCTGAAGGTAATAAATCTCTAGCCAATCCTCCTGCTGGCAGATCTGCTGGACCATTATTGACTACTGTTAACGTAAAAATCACTTGACTTCCAACGCAGGCATTTGCATTATCTACAGTTTTGGTTAGACTGAGATCTGAACAATTTAAATTTATCTGAGTAGTAACTGTAATACTTAAAACAGGATCTCCTGCGGTACCTCCATATTCTACAACATACCCTTGAGGGTGATAATCTGAAGATGGATCTGTACTCCCGGTATTTGGTAGATCATTCCATGAACCGTTTGGATTTACATTTGGATGTGTAATATGTGCATAATCTTCTTGGTAAGGAACACCCGGATCAGGGTAATCGTTGGGTTCACCAGTATTCCAAAATGAAAATTGGCTAGGGAGGGTTGCTCCACCTTGACCTGCTTCACCAGAATAAAAGGATGTACCAGCCTCAGGACCTGTAACCCATTTCCAATCACCTTCCTGGGAAGCTCCTTGAGAGAGTGCATCACTGGCACCGATCCAACCTACACCTAAAGCCTGCTGGCCTGAAAAGTCAGCTTCTGCTTGGGAAGTTAATGTTGCTAAGTAACCCTGTAAACCATAATAAGTTCTTGCTGCTGCTGCTGCTTTAGCTGCAGTCCAGGATATTCCTAAATTAGATACATATTCATAATAATGACCTGTATCTGGTAAGAAATTCGCATCACCTACAGAGATAGAGAATTGTCTTAATCCAGTTGCTGTAGTAGATGAATTACTATAAACTACTGACTCAATAGCATTTTCAAAAATTGAATAATTATTTGTTGGATTATTTCTGGTTAAAGTCAGTTTACCTTCAACTGTGCTCCATGTTGCAGTAATTCCAGCTCCACCTGAATATGATAGTAAATCTTCTCCATTAATATATCCGGTAGAAATTTGAATAGAAACTGAAGATATTGGATCATTTTCAGGATCTGAAATATTGACATTTTGTGCTATGTTTTTTGGGCTGCCTGAAACCTGACAATAATTTTGATTAGCTACATTGTCTGCTGTAATTGTCGGTGGTTGATTTAAAGTTGATCCATTATTTAACTCTGAAAATGAATTATCTGCACCCCCTCCTCCATTACATGAAGCATACAGATTTGATCCAATATAAATACGTGACGAAGCTTGGCAAGGTGAGGCTGATAATTGACCTCCATTAGCAACTAAAACTTCAGAATCATTGGGCAATCTTAATCTATCACTAGGACCAAAACTTAACTCTCCGCCATCTTCAATAATAAGTACTTGTGTACTTAGACGTCTATTATTTCCTGAAACTATTAGTACATCTGTTGGCGCTACTCCATCTCCCACTATTACTGCAGCAATATTATTGCTATTCACATTACTATTTAGTGTTACAGAAAAACCACCAATTATAGATACCGTATTCGTCCCTGCATTTTGTCCTGGATAATTTGTAGCCGCTACCCATGAAGTTCCATTGTATCTTTGCCATATGGATGTGTTTTTCCAGTTTCCTGAAGATACAGACCTATAATCGTTTTTTAATTGTGCAAAAATTGATCCTGTTAAGAATAACATAAAAGCAAATACCAAAAAGGCTCTACTTTTTAAGAATAAATTAGCTTTCATATTAAAAACTTTTTGAAGGGAATTGGTTAAATTGTTCATACAATTTATGTTTGGTTTGTTATTGTTTTTATAATGCAAAAGACCTGTTAAAGCAATGTTTGATTGCCATAACAGGGAATTATTATCCTTTTTCTTAGGATTACCGTTCGGAGGGAGTCCGGTATTCATATCAAAAATATTTTAATTAATTATCTCTAATTCAATTATTTATATGTACTGAGCAATTAATTTCATTATCTTTGGGTATCAATACCTTTGAATAACTTGTTAATAACTCGAGAAAATTGTTAATATCCGAAACGCGGATAGATATTGATTATTGCGCCAAAACAGGTTTTTCAAAAAATATTTTTTATTGTGTTTGACCCCCACTTTTTTTTAAAAAATTTAACATTTACATTTTTTAGCAAGTCATTTTTAGTATATCTTTGCGCTTATTTAGAATGAGTCTATTTTATTTAATTGAAAGTTCATTATAGTTTAATGTTTTTAATGTTTTAAAGTTTAATGTTTTTAATGTTTTAAAGTTTAATGTCAAAATTTAAGTCCTTTGAAGATATTCATGCCTGGCAGAAAGCCAGAGAATTAAATATAAAAATTTATAGCATCACAAATCAAAATAGATTTGAAAAAGATTTTAACCTTCGTGATCAGATAAGAAGATCTGTTATTTCAGTGTCTTCTAATATCGCTGAAGGATTTGAAAGAGAGACTTCTAAAGAATTTAAACGGTTTTTATATATTGCAAAAGCATCTATAGGTGAAGTCAGATCCCAGTTATATTTAGCTGTTGATTTAAACTATATCACAAAAAGTAAATTTGAGGAATTATTTCAGGATACAACTGATATTTCTAAAATGTTGAGTGGGTTAATTAAATATCTTAATAAACTTAATGATTAGACCAAATTAAAGCATTAAACATGTTAACTTTATAACCTTAAACATGAGTAAATACACCGAAGACGATTTAAAAAAAGAACTGGAAGATAAGGAGTATGAATACGGTTTTTATACCGATATCGAATCTGATACACTTCCCAAAGGTTTGAATGAAGGGATCATCAGGGCTATTTCGAAAAAGAAAAAGGAACCTGAATGGATGACCGAGTGGCGTTTAGAATCTTTTAGGATTTGGCAAAAAATGGAAGAACCCGACTGGGCTAATGTGACTTATGAAAAACCGGATTTCCAGGCGATCAGTTATTACTCTGCTCCCAAACCTAAAAAGGAACTGGAAAGTCTGGATGAAGTGGATCCGGAATTGCTAAAAACCTTCGAAAAACTCGGTATCTCCATCGATGAACAAAAAAAACTCACCGGTGTAGCCATGGATATCGTAGTGGATTCTGTATCTGTAAAAACTACCTTTCAGGAAACTTTAAAAAAACACGGCATTATTTTTTGTCCGATCTCTGAGGCCATTCAAAATCATCCCGATCTGGTTAAAAAATATATCGGTAGTATCGTTCCGAAAACCGATAATTTCTATGCTGCTTTAAACTCTGCCGTTTTCACGGATGGGTCCTTTTGCTACATCCCGAAAGGGGTCAAATGCCCCATGGAACTTTCCACCTATTTTAGAATAAACGAAGGAGGTACCGGTCAGTTCGAACGTACCTTGCTGATTGCTGATGAGGGTGCTTACGTGAGCTACCTCGAAGGTTGTACTGCTCCGCAACGGGATGAAAATCAGTTGCATGCTGCTGTAGTAGAGATCATTGTTCACGACAATGCCGAAATTAAATACTCTACGGTACAAAACTGGTATCCCGGTAATAAAGAGGGTAAGGGTGGTGTTTATAATTTTGTTACCAAAAGAGCCATTGCTCATAAAAATGCTAAAATATCCTGGACTCAGGTAGAAACCGGAAGTGCTGTAACCTGGAAATATCCAAGCTGTGTATTAAAAGGGGATAACTCGGTGGGAGAATTCTATTCTATTGCCGTGACCAATAACTTTCAGCAGGCAGATACCGGTACAAAAATGATACATATTGGGAAAAACTCACGAAGTACCATTATATCTAAAGGTGTTTCGGCAGGAAAATCGCAAAATTCTTATCGCGGACTTGTAAGGGTAAATTCAAGTGCAGATAATGCACGGAATTTTTCACAATGCGATTCACTGTTAATGGGAGATCAATGTGGTGCGCATACTTTTCCGTATATAGAAGCCAAAAACAATTCCGCCCAGATCGAGCACGAAGCCACCACCAGTAAAATTGGTGAAGATCAACTATTCTATTGCAATCAGCGGGGTATTGATACCGAAAAAGCCATTGCTTTGATCGTTAACGGTTTCAGCAAGGAAGTGTTGAATAAACTCCCCATGGAATTTGCCGTAGAAGCTCAAAAACTGTTGGAGATCAGTTTGGAAGGAAGTGTGGGGTAGTTTTGTCGAATGTTAAAAAGTCAAATGTCGAATGTCGGTGATGAGTGATGAGAGGTGAGTGGTGAGTGGTGAGTGTAAAAAGTAAAAAATTTAATATGTCAAAAATAAACTCATTTGAGGAATTAAATGTCTGGAAAGAAAGCAGAAGTTTTAATAAAAAACTCTATTTAATTTCTAATAATGGACTTTTTGATAAAGATTTTGATTTAAAAAGACAGATTCGACGCGCCTCTATTTCAATAAGTTCAAATATAGCAGAAGGATTTGAACGAAATACTGATAAAGAATTCATTCAGTTTCTTTATTATGCAAAGGGCTCTGCAGGAGAAGTCAGATCTCAGTAATTTCTTGCTTTGGACTTAAATTATCTTGAACAAAGTGAGTTCGATCAATTGAATAATAGTATAACTGATATATCAAAAATGATAAGTGGATTAATTAAATATTTAGATAAATCAAACGAATAATATAATAAGTCAAAAAGTTAAAGGAATAGAAACGCCAAATAAAATACATTGGCTTTCGACTTTTGACTTTCGACTTTAAGACTTAAGAAAATGTTACAAATAAAAAACCTACACGCAGGAATAGAGGGTAAAGAGATCCTCAGAGGAATCAATCTGGAGATCAATCCGGGGGAAGTTCATGCCATTATGGGGCCAAACGGTTCCGGAAAAAGCACACTTTCTTCTGTTATTGCCGGAAATGAAACTTATAAAGTAACTGAAGGGGATGTGATCCTCGACGGGAAAAGTATTCTCGACCTGTCGCCGGATCAACGCGCTCATAAAGGGATCTTCCTGTCATTTCAGTATCCGGTGGAAATCCCCGGGGTAACTACCACCAATTTTATTAAAACAGCCATCAATGCCAAACGAAAAGCATTGGGACTGGATGATTTTCCTGCTAAAGAGATGCTAAAAATGATCCGTGAAAAAGCCGATTTGCTTGAAATGGATCGTAAATTCTTATCCCGCTCTTTAAACGAAGGTTTTTCAGGTGGAGAAAAAAAACGTAATGAAATCTTCCAAATGGCCATGCTGGAACCTAAATTATCGATCTTAGATGAAACCGATTCAGGTCTTGATATCGATGCGCTTAAAATTGTGGCCAATGGCGTAAATAAACTAAAAAGTAAAGACAATGCCACCATAGTAATCACGCATTATCAACGCCTGCTGGATTATATCGTTCCGGATTTTGTTCATGTGTTATATAACGGAAAGATCATTAAATCAGGGGGTAAAGAACTGGCCTTTGAGCTGGAAGAAAAAGGCTATGATTGGTTGAAATAAATAACAATTTGAGATTTAAAATTTAAGATTGTAACAATTTTAAATTTTAAACTTTTAATCTTAAATCTTAAATGGACTTAAAAGAAAAATTAGTTGCGGCTTTTATAGCGTTTGAAAACAGAGATCATATCGATATCGATTCGAGTGTTCATGATATTCGTTATAAAGCAATCGGAAACTTTGAAAATAAAGGTTTTCCCACCAAAAAAGATGAGGAATGGAAATACACTTCGTTAAAACCTGTGTTAAAATACGATTACAGTATTTTTCCAAGTATTGAAAATAATATTGAATTACAGGAAGTTAAAAAGTACTTTTTACACGAAATAGAGTCGTATAAGATTGTTTTTGTTGATGGGGTTTACAGTTCATTTTTAAGTACAACTACCCATGAGGAAGCTGATATTTGTCTGCTCTCAGCTGCACTGAAAAAGCCAAAATACAAAATAATCATCGATCATTATTTCGATAAGGCTGCTGATAATGCCGATAGTATTACTTCGTTAAATACGGCCTTTGCCAAAGAAGGGGCTTTTATCCATATCCCAAAAAATACAATTCTTGAAAAGCCTATTCAGTTGCTGTTCTTTTCTACCGGAAAGGAAACCGAAATGATGCTCAATCCACGTAACCTGATCATCGTGGGAGAAAATTCTCATGTTCAGATCTTTGAACGCCATCAGAGTCTGAGTGAGAATGTGGTATTAACCAACTCTGTAACTGAGATTTTTGCCCATAAACGAGCCATCATCAATTATTATAAGGTTCAGAACGATAATAAAAATGCCTCTTTGATCGATCATACATATATCAAACAAAAGGACAACAGTATTGCCTCGGTAAATACATTTTCTTTTGGGGGTAAGCTTACGCGGAATAATATAACTGTGTTTCACGAAGGGGAAAACCTGACTACCAACCTTAACGGAGTTACGATTATAGGTGATAAACAACATGTTGACAACCACACATTAATACATCACCAAAAAGAAAATGGTGAAAGTTTTGAATTGTATAAAGGTATTTACGATGGTACCGCTACCGGAGTTTTTAACGGCAAGGTGATCGTTGATCCGGAAGCACAAAAGACCAATGCGTTCCAGCAGAATGACAATATCCTTATCGGAAAAAGATCTTCTATCAATGCCAAGCCACAGCTGGAAATCTTTGCCGATGATGTAAAATGTTCACATGGCTGTACCATTGGCGAACTGGATGATAAAGCTATGTTCTATCTGCAAAGCCGTGGTATTCCCGAAAAAGAAGCCAAAGCCCTGTTACTTTTTGCCTTTGGTAACGAAGTGATCGAAAAGATTAAAATTCCAGCCCTAAAATCACGAATAATAAAACTGATTGCCGAAAAATTAAATGTGGAAATGGGTTTTGAGATGTGAAAATTACTAAGGGTTTCAATTGGAGTGAAACCCTTGGTATTTCTTCTTATTTTACTGTTTCGATTATTCCTTTAAAAAAATCATTAAATCCAAATTCAGGATCTTCGATCAATCCCATTCTTACCACAACCAGATCTTTGGAAGGAAAGATCGCTACCATTTGCCCCTGATACCCATTGCACGAAAACATATCTTTAGGCAGATCGGGATAATGTCCGCCGGCATTTAACCAGAATTGTGCACCGTATCTTCCGTTCGAAGTATTTGTAGGTGTTTTTACATAATCTACCCATGAAGAATCGATAATTTGTTCACCATTCCAGTTTCCTCGATGCAGGTATAGCAATCCGAACTTTGCCCAATCTCTTGGTGTAGCCCAACC
>JANTGS010000104.1 GCA_024762795.1 Flavobacteriaceae bacterium
TTTATAAATATTTATTTAGAATTAACCTGTAAAACTACATGCCTTTAATTACTTTAACAACTGATTTCGGATTGAAAGATCATTTTGTAGGAGCCGTTAAAGGAGCTATTTTTAACGAACTGAATAATGCTCAGATCGTAGATATTTCTCATCAAATTACCCCTTTTAGTGTTACCGAAGCCGCATATATCATCAAGAATTCGTATATCAATTTCCCAAAGGGAAGTATTCATGTAATCGGGGTTGATGCCGAACTGAGCCAGGAGAACAAACCCGTAGCCATACTTTTAGATGATCATTTCTTTATCTGCAGTGATAATGGCATCCTCTCTTTGATCACCTCAGAGATTAGACCGGAAAAGATGATTGAAATTACCATACAGAATACTTATGAGAACCGCTACACCACCCTTGACGTTTTTGTAAAAGTAGCAGGGCATCTTGCACGGGGTGGAACTTTAGAAGTAGTTGGTAAAAAAATCGACAGTATCAAGGAGATCATCGAGATCCAGCCATTTATCAATTCAGAAAAAAATCAGATCATTGGCAGCGTGATCTATATTGATAATTTTGGAAATGTGGTTAGCAATATCTCTAAAAAGCTTTTTAACGATGTAGGTAAAGGACGTGATTTTGAGATCATTGCGAGGAATTATAAATTTGAAAAGATTCAAAAAAAATACAACGATCTGGTAGATTTTACGGTACCGCAGGATCAAAGACATGACGACGGGAAGAAACTCGCTATTTTTAATTCAGCTGATTATCTGGAAATTTCAGTGTACAGAAGTAACCTGAAAACCGTTGGTGGAGCCTCTACCCTCTTGGGACTCAAATACCGCGATAATATAACCGTCAGATTTAAAATAAAAGATATTAAACCTCAGGGCAAGCCCTGAACCCTATAATAGGAATCGACCCAAGGGTCGAAGTACCTGCCACGCCAGCAAGGCGAGCCTGCCACGCCGGCAAGGCAGGTTAAACCAAGATCCCTCTAAAAAAGCGGGATTAGTTCGACTAACTAAAAAATTGAAATTAATTTTTTAGAGTCTCACGAATAAAAGTTTTAGTATGTTTGTAAGAATTGTAAAAATGAGCTTTGAACCATCGAGAATTGATGAATTCTTACAGATTTTTCAACAGAGTAAAGAAAAGATCAGAAATTTTAAGGGCTGTAACTTTCTGGAACTGTACCGAGATAAAAAGAATGACAATATCTTTTTTACCTACAGTTACTGGGAAAGCGAAAAAGATCTGGAAAATTATAGAAATTCAGTACTTTTTAAAGAAGTCTGGGGTAACACCAAAGTGCTGTTCAACAGATTTCCGGAAGCCTGGAGTGTGGATAAAATTGTAAGTCTGACTTAAATAACAGAAAATAAATACACATGTTTGCAATCTTAAAAAAAGAGTTCAATTCATTTTTCACCTCGCCCATTGGGTATTTGGTGATCAGTGTGTTTTTGATCGTAAACGGACTCTTTCTATGGGTATTTAAAGGAGAATTTAATATTCTGAATGCCGGTTTTGCCGATCTGAACAGTTTCTTTTTTATCGCTCCGTGGTTCTTTATCTTTCTTATTCCGGCTATTACCATGCGGAGTTTCAGCGATGAGATCAGAACGGGTACGATCGAGATCTTAAAAACAAAACCTTTAACCGACTGGCAGATTGTAATGGGTAAATATTTTAGCGCCCTGGTACTGATTATTCTGGCACTTATCCCAACCTTAACCTATGTTTTTACCATTTATAAATTAGGAAATCCAACCGGTAATCTTGATATGGGTAGTATTGTAGGTTCTTATTTCGGACTCCTATTTTTAGCAGGAACTTTCACATCAATTGGCTTATTTACCAGCACTTTATCTAATAATCAGATTGTTGCTTTTATTTTAGGAGTGCTACTGTCATTTGTGATGTTCTGGGGATTTAATGCTGTTGCGGATCTGGAACTTTTCCCTAAAATGAATATTGAAGGCCTGGGAATGAAATATCACTACAAAAGTATCAGCAGGGGTGTTATTGATACAAGGGATCTTATTTATTTTCTGAGTGTCAGTTTTTTCTTCTTATTTATAACAAAAATTAATCTGAACCATAAGTAATTTCCGGAAAAAAAGAAATGAAAAAAAATACTTCCATATTAAATATCTTTCTGGTTTTAGCCGGTATTATTGTCTTAAATTTTCTTGGTAATAAGTTTTACAAACGCTTTGACCTTACTCAGGATCACCGGTATACCTTATCGGATGAAACCGTAAATATAGTTGACCAGATTACTGATCCGATGAGTATAAAAGTATATCTGGAAGGCGATTTTCCTGCTGAATTCAACAGGATACAAACTGAAACCCGCCAACATCTGGAGGAATTACAGGCCTTAAACAACAACATCAATTTCAGATTTATCAATCCGAAAACCAAAACCAAAGAACTAATCAAAGCAGGTTTACAACCCAGCCGGTTGTCAGTTCAGGAAGACGGGCAGGTATCTCAGGCAGTGATTTTTCCATGGGCGGTAATCAATTATAAGGGAAAAACTGAAAAAGTATCTTTACTCAGTGATGCGGTAGCGGCGTCTCAGGAAGAGCAGTTACAAAACTCCATAGAGAATCTGGAATATGCTTTTTCAAACGGATTACAAAAAGTAATTTCCGGAAAAAATAAAAAGATTGCCGTAATAAGAGGAAATGGAGAGCTGAAGGATATTTACCTTTTTAGTGCTTTAAAAAAACTAGGTGAATATTACAGACTAGCCGAATTCACACTCGATTCTGTTAATAAATCGCCACAAAAAACCTTAAAGGAATTAACCGGTTATGATATGGCAATTATTGCCAAACCCACCGAAAGATTTACAGATGAAGAGAAATTTACTTTAGATCAGTTCATTACCAACGGAGGTAAAACCCTGTGGATGATCGATAAAGTTTATGCTGACATTGATAGTTTGATGACTACCGGTAAAATGCTTGCCTTTAACCGTGATCTTAATCTGACCGATCAGTTATTCCGCTACGGCGTAAGAATCAATTATAATATTACCAAAGATCTTTATTGCTCCACCATTCGGCTCGCTTCCGGAAATACCGGGAATCAAACGCAGTTTAAGGATTTTCCCTGGTTGTATTATCCCCTCATCATCCCAAGTAACAGCAATCCGATCACAGCTCATATAGATCCTGTAAGATTAAGATTTCCCAGTACCATGGACACTTTAAGCAATGGGATTAAGAAAACTATTCTGTTAAAAAGTTCGCCCTATGCCCGTCCCATTGGAACTCCTGTAGAGGTTTCCCTTGAAGAAGTTTCACAAAAACCTACAAAAAAATACCTCAACAAAGGAGATCAGATCTTTAGCGTACTGCTTGAAGGAGAATTTACTTCGGCCTTTGCCGACAGGATTCAACCCTTTAAAAGTGAATTGGTGAAAAAGAAAAGTCCGGTGAATAAAATGATCGTCATTTCTGATGGTGACGTAATTGCCAATGAAGTTTTTAGAGGAGAGCCTCTGGAACTCGAAAAAGATACCTGGACCCATCTACCCTACGGGAATCTTGACCTGATCATGAATTCGGCACAATATCTGATGGACGATTCCGGAATTTTAAATCTGAGAGCTAAGAAATTAAAGATCCGTTTTCTCGACAAGGAAAAAGCTTATGAGGAAAGGCAATTCTGGCAAATGCTTAATCTGATTCTCCCCGTTCTGATTCTGATCTTATCTGGATTTATCTTTAATTATCTCCGAAAAAGAAAATATACTTCTTAAGTTTAGATCAAATCTGATCTTGTCCCGGGCATTTATATGGAAAACAGAGATAATATTTTTTCAGTTAAAGTTTAAAATAATATATTTGTATTCTTAATCCATTTCCACTAAATATATTTTAAATGAAATTTATTGTATCCAGCACACAATTGTTAAAGCAGCTTCAAATTTTAGTAGGCGTTATCAATGCAAATAATACTTTACCCATTTTAGATAATTTCCTGTTTGAAATAGAAGATAACAATCTTAAGATATCGGCTTCTGATCTTGAAACCACCATGAGTTCTGCTCTCGAAGTTGAAGCTGACAGCAACGGTATCATAGCCATACCTGCCAAATTGTTACTCGATACTTTAAAAACATTTCCGGAACAGCCCCTTACTTTTACCGTTGAGGAAAACAATACCATTGAGATCAGTTCCAATAGTGGTAAATACGCTTTGGCTTATGCCAGTGGTGAAGAATTTCCTGCTGCTGTTACTCTGGATTCTCCCAGCACAACAATGATCAAAGGGAGTGTACTTTCAGTAGCCATCTCGAAGACGATCTTTGCTTCGGGTAATGATGATCTTCGCCCTGTGATGAGTGGAGTATTTTTTCAGTTTACTCCAGAGAATTTAACCTTTGTTGCCACAGATGCACATAAACTGGTTAAATATGTCCGAAATGACATTCAGGCTGATGAGGTTGCTGAATTTATTATGCCAAAGAAACCATTAAACCTTTTAAAGAATATTCTTTCTGATTCGGAAAGTGATGTAAAAATAGAATACAATGAAAGTAATGCAAAATTTACTTTTGAGAACATTGAATTAATATGTCGTTTAATTGACGGGAAATACCCTAATTATGAAGCGGTTATTCCTAAAGACAATCCCAACAAACTAACTTTAGACCGTAAATTATTTTTAAATTCTGTTAGAAGGGTTTCTATTTTTTCCAGCAAATCCACACATCAGATCCGCTTAAAAATGGCCGGTACAGAGATCAAGATCTCTGCCGAGGATATAGATTTTTCTAACAAAGCCGATGAGCGCTTACATTGCAGTTACGAAGGAGATGATATGCAGATAGGATTTAATTCGAGATTTCTTTTAGAGATGTTAAATAATTTAGATTCGGAAGAAATTCAACTGGAAATGTCGTTACCTAACAGAGCCGGTATTTTAACTCCTGTTGACGGACTTGATGAAGGAGAGCAAATTACCATGCTGGTAATGCCGGTAATGATTGGAAATTAATAATTTACAGCTTTTTAAAAATGTTTTCCTTAACATAATTAGATTCCTGAAAACAAATCTGACCAATTCTTTTCAAAGAGTAAAAACTGAATTAAATATTCTATCCTGTTCATTTCTCATATGTAAATTATTTTCAAACAATCTTTACCTCTGTCCTAAAGGAAGGATTGTTTTCAATAATTTACATTTACTGCTTACCAATTGGCATACTATAGAAGCAAGCTAATAAAAACGGATTTAACCCATTCTTTTCGAAGAAAAGAAACCGAAGCTTACTCAGGAATAGTCGTTAAATCAAGCGGAATCGCGAAGTTTCTTTTACCAAAATACATCTTAACTTCAGGGCGTGAAGCGTAAGATTTATCCGCGGTCTTGCGTAATATCATGAAGCAAGAATTTCCTTGTAAGCTTCCTGACTTTTTGCTTCGTTTTGTGTCAATACAAAATAAAGAGAAATATATTCAGAATATAAATTTCATATCATAATAGCTTCACACAGGTAAATCCTTTTCAAATAATCTTTGATAAGCAATTCATCCGAGTAAAAAATAAGCTAAAGTTTCTTAAAAGTCTTAGCCTTTAATTGCACAGGCTTTAAGACCTGTTTTAGTGGTTTTATCGGACAACAGTATATAAAAATAAAGAGCCCCTAAGATTGAAAATACGATCTTTTTTTACAAAATTTGAGTTTAGATCTAGATAAACACCTAAATATGATTAATTTATAACGTTAATTATTTGTTAATAACTTTAATTTTATTATATTAGCAGTCTGAAAATAGATTGAATCCCCTGTATTCAATTATTTTTAGTAAAACTTAAAAAAATAAAATTGCTATTTATTTTTAACACAATGTTATCAAAACAAAGTTCAACTAAAAATAATTTATGAAAAGAAAATTACTATTTACAATTACTTCACTTCTTATAATAACTTCTTTGACAGCGCAAATGGATTACTCGAATGTAAAATTCAGAAGTTCTGTTTACGAATATAAAAGTGAAAAACCTGATACTGGAAGAGTTGGAATAGACCGTGAGTTATTGGGTGAGATTGTCGATATGCTTAGTGAATCGGTTTATACCAAAGAAGAAAAAGAAGATATTGCCGAAAAAGCTTGGCTGGCTTTGACAAATCCCAAGATGTTCGATTACGTTTATAAAGATTTTGCTATTAACTCCAACAGCAACTGGGGAACCAGAAATGCTAAAGGTGAAATTGTACTGGAACCTAATCCTTATTTAACCGACTGGACCATCAGCGAAGACGAATACCCTTATTTTCAATTGGCGTTCAATAAAATTCTCGACTACTTCAAATTAATGTCTTATGGAGATGATGCTGAAAGTGTAGCCAGTTCTTTTAATGAATTGTTACTGACAAAAGATATGAGTTTTTCTGACCCTAAAGATGACGACTGGGCTTATTCATACATTGAGACAGTAAATACAGAACTTGCTAAAAAAGGTCTTGTTGCCTTAGTTACTAAGGGTTATTATCAGATCATTGTTTGCAAATTAGAAGATAAGGACAGGATTACCGATCTGTTTGAGAAATTCAAATGGGAATTGGTTAAACCTTAAAACATACAATATCCCCCCTTTTTTTAAAAATCTTTTCCGTAAAACGATTCGGGGAAGATTTTTTTGTTTTTAATTTTGTAAAATATTCCCTATTTTTAAGCGTTACTTTACTAACAATAACAGAACTTTGGAAAAAAGAACCTTGAAAAGAACTTTTGTGCTTTTACTATTATTAGCTAATTTCTTGGTTGTCTACGGACAACACAGGGATTATACTAAGATTAAATTCAAGAGTAAACTCAGGAGTTATTCAAAAACATTACCCAATACCAAAAAATACGAGATAACAAGAAATTCAATTAAAGATATTTTAGATCCGTTGACTCTCGACCTGTATAACGAGAAAGAAAAGAAAGAACTTACCAACAAGATATGGCTCGCCTTATCTAATCCAAAGAATTTTGACTTTATTTACAAGGATTATTCCATCAATACGATAAAGAACTGGGGGAAGAAGATCAAGTTCGAGGATCCAAATTTTGAACCTAATCCTTATCTGGCCGAATGGACCAAGAAGGAAGATGATATTTTATACTTTCAGTGGGCTTTAACCAACATTTTGACCTATGAAGGACTTATGAGTTATGGTGATGAGGCGAAAAAGGTTTATGCTACGATAAACGATCTTAAACTGCTTAAGAAATTTAAGTTTCCCAGGCCTTCTTCCAATGATTACTCAGACTCTTATTTACATAAGATCAATGCGGGATTGGCAAAAAAAGGAATTGTTATACTTATGTTTGAAAACAATTTTGATTATATAGCCTGTAAAACTTCGGTTAAAGAGGATCTGATTGAAAAGTTTAAAAAATTCTACTGGGCTTTTGCAGCACCGTAAGGAAGTTAAAAGGCAAAAGTCCAAAGTTAATAAAGCTTTAAAAGATTAGCGACTATCCATCTAATCTGCATTATTCGTGTTCCATTTTTAGAACGCTGATAACGCAGATTTAACTGATTAACGCATATTTTTTATCCGTGACCCTCCGTCTGATCTGTGTTATCCGTGTTCTATGAGATTTATAATTCTTTACTTCCGACCTGCCTTGCCGGCCTTTAGGCTTCTGACTTCCGCCAATTGTCAGTTCATAGTATAGGTTGTCGCTAAGTTTAGTTAATAACTTTCATAAATTTGAGAATTATGAAAAAACAAAACCGAGGACATCGAATCTTTAG
>JANTGS010000105.1 GCA_024762795.1 Flavobacteriaceae bacterium
AAAACCCTTTTCTTGAGCTCGAAAAAAGAAACAGTATCCAAAACCCTATGCTTGTAAGAGAAATAATCAGATCTGATAATAGTATTTATCTTGCAGGCCAGTACAGTTCAGGTCTTTATAAGATTGATCTTAATGACCTTTCCTTTAAAACGATTAAAATACCTCCTTTTAAATATTTTAAAAAGACAGGGTATAATATTATGGATATGGTAGAAATGGAAGATGGACATTTTCTAATTCTTTCCCAAAAAAAGATTGCGATCTATAACCCCGAAACCGGCAAAATAATTTTGTCTCCTTTACAAATTGATCATCCTTCTCCTTCTTTGCAAAGTGTGGTTAAAGATGATAAAAATAATTATTGGGTAGGATCAAGGGCCGGCGGACTCTTTCGATTAAATTTTAAAGATAAGACCATCAGGAATTATAATAATGAGCTTGATAAATTCAAAAAAGGGAATCATGAGTGGATTAATCGCTTATTTATAGATCGTAAGAATAAATTATGGATCGCCAAGGGATCGTCTATCGTGATGGATTTGGATACCGAAAAGATCTACGGCCTCGATTTAAAAGAAGATATACCAACATTTCATGATGTAAGTGCTTTTCTGGAAGATAAAAAGGGAAGAATCTGGATGGCTGGTTATCAGAATGGAATTGGTTATACTAATTTTGATCATCTTAAAGAAGGCATAAAACATAAAGTAGATGGATATTTTACGGGAATTTATCCCTATAATGATAGTTTGATCTGGACAATAAATAGAAACCTTGGAATAATTAATACCAGCACTAATTTATATAAAGAAATAAAGCTGAGTTCTAAAAGGAAAAGACTTCGTGTTAGCGGTCCAATAATTCCTGGTAAAAATGATACATTTATCATTGGATGCAACAATGGAATATTAATCTATAATCATAAAAAACAACAATTGAATTCTGAAATCCCTGTACCTTATATCAGTGAGGTCGAGAGTAATGGAAAAGTATTATATAAGGGTAATAGTCTTTCAAAAAATGAATTCAGTTTTAAAAGTAATACAAAACATCTTGTTTTTAAAATAAGCTCGCTGGGTTATCACATGTCCGATGAGGTTGCCTATAAATATAAGATAGAAGAGCAGTGGCAGGATGTAGGAGATGAAGATAAGATCAATTTAACCAATCTTACCTATGGAAGTTATCATTTAAGAATTAAGGCCTGTAATAATATAGGAAAATGTAATGAGATTCCTAAAGAATATCAAATTACGATCCTTACCCCCTGGTGGGCAAAATGGTGGGCTTATTTACTCTACCTTGGATTGGCTATTTTGTTTGCCGACAGATTCTATCGATTTCAACTTTCCAAAAGGCTGGCTATTTCAGAATCTGAGCGACTGAAAGAGGTAAATCAATTAAAAAATAGTTTATATACCAATATCACTCATGAATTCCGTACCCCCCTAACTGTGATTTTAGGGATGGCGGATTCTTTAAGATCTAAGATAGAAAAAAAGTATCAAAAAGAAGCAGAGCATTCTTTGGAGATGATCAGGCGAAATGGAAAAAATCTGTTGAAACTTGTAAATGAAATGCTGGATCTATCAAAGCTTGAAAGTGGAAATATGAAACTTCAGTTGGTACAGTCTGATGTAATAGTTTTTGTAAAATATCTATGTGAAAGTTATCAATCATTGGCTTTTCAAAAACAGATCAGTATGACAGTTTATTCTGAAGTTGATCAAATGATTATGGATTTCGATCCCAATAAATTATCTGTAGTGATCTCAAATCTACTTTCCAATGCCATCAAATTTACTGACCGGGGAGGGAAAATTATAATTCATCTGAATCATATTAAGAAATGTAAAACAAATCCTTCAGCAGCAAATGGATGTCTTTTTATTAAAGTTAAAGATGACGGGGCCGGCATATCAGAAAATGAATTGAATCATATCTTTGACAGATTTTATCAGGTAAAGAATACCAACACAGATAAAAATAAAGGTACCGGTATTGGTCTGGCCTTGACTCAAGAATTAGTTAAGTTAATGAAAGGGGACATTAGTGTAAAAAGTGAACCGGGCAAAGGAAGTGAATTCACGGTAGAAATTCCGGTAACGAATGAAGCTGTTATTGCTAAGAACACTCAAGAAAAGGTTTATACAGGCCTGATTACCTCTGAGGATATGACAGAATTTGAAGCTGAGAGTCACATGGGTAAATCAGAATTACCCCTTGTTTTGATCATTGAAGATAATAAGGATGTTGCCCATTATTTAAAGGGCTGCTTAAAGGGAAAATATCATACGATTAATGCCTTAGATGGAGAAACTGGAATTGAAATGGCTTTTGAAAAAATACCGGATGTGATTATTTCTGATGTGATGATGCCTAAAAAGGATGGTTATGAGGTTTGTAAAACCTTAAAATCGGATGAGCGAACCGACCATATTCCGATCATTATTTTAACTGCAAAAGCTTCTATAAAAGATAAACTTGAAGGCCTATCCTGCGGTGCAGATGCATATCTTACAAAACCTTTTGTAAAAGCTGAATTATTGACTCGTTTGGATCAACTCATTCTATTGAGAAAAAGAATGATGAACCATATGAGTGAAAATGGTCTGTATAAGATATTAAAGATTCGTGCGGGTAATCCGGAAACAAAATTTCTCCAAAAAATTATCAAAATCATTCATGAAGAGATCAGTAATCATTCTTTTGGTTCGTCGGTTCAACTCGCCCATAAGATGCATTTAAGCGAATCTCAGATCTATCGTAAATTAAAGGCAATCACAGGAAAATCTACTTCAGTTTTTATACGATCCGTTAGATTACAAAAAGCAAAAGAAATGTTACTGACCACAGATAAAAGTATCTCTGAGATTGCTTATGAGGTTGGTTTTAACGATCCTTCCTGGTTTAGCCGTGCATTTAAGGAAGAATTTGGCTTTTCTCCTAGTGCAATGTCTAAATAATTGTAAATAAGTCTATTATCTCCTATTTTCATCATTTATTGCAATAATAGTACAAGTCTTTTTTACCATATCTTTCCTATTCCTATAGATTGACAGAATGGTACAAGCTTTTTTTCGTATACAGAATTAATATTGCATAAACTTTTAAAATTCAATTATGAAAAATTCAATACAGGATATAGAAAAACAAAAAATAGATGATTTTACATTGCAAATCAGAGGTGATGTAATTATGAAAGGAGATGCTGCCTATGATGAATCCAGAAAGATCTACAATGGTATGATTGATAAACATCCGGGAATGATTGTTAATTGTGTTGATGTGGCTGATGTAATTTCCTGCGTAAATTTTGGAAGGGATAATAATATTCTAATTGCCATTAGAGGTGGAGGTCATAATGGTGGCGGATTGGGTTTGTGTGAAGAGGGTATGGTGATCGATCTGTCAGGACTTAAATTTGTAAGAATTAATACTGCAGATAGTACAGTAAGAGTGGGAGGAGGAAATGTATGGGGAGAAGTAGATCATGCCACGCATGCTTTTGGACTGGCAGTTCCGGCTGGGATCATTTCAACTACAGGGGTAGGTGGGCTGACCCTTGGCGGTGGAGTGGGACACCTTTCACGAAAGTACGGACTTACAATTGATAATCTGCTTGAAGCTGATATGGTTTTAGCCGATGGTTCTTTTGTAACTGTAAATAAAGATAATCATAAAGACCTGTTTTGGGCAATTAGAGGCGGAGGAGGAAATTTTGGTATAGTTACTTCATTTAAATTTCAGGCACACCCCGTTAAAAATATTTTTGGAGGTCCAACCTTGTGGCCAATTGAAAAAACTAAAGAGGTCTTGACATGGTATCATGATTTTATTCATAATGCTACGGAAGACTTGAATGGTTTTGCTGCAATCTTGGAAATTCCAGGTCCTCCTTTCCCTGAACATCTGCATCATAAGAAATTTTGTGGTGTAGTTTGGTGTTATACAGGAGATTTGAGCAAAGCTGAAGAAGTGTTTAAACCGGTGATGGATATGAATCCATTTTTCGAACATGTTGGTGAGATGCCTTATCCCTCAGTTCAGTCTTTGTTTGACGGATTAATGCCTCCGGGTATGCAGTGGTACTGGAGAGCTGACTTTTTTGATGAAATTCCTGAAAAAGCACAGGAAGTACATCAAAAATTTGGAACGGAAATTCCAACACCATTATCACAAATGCACCTTTATCCCATCAGTGGAGCAGCTTCAAGAGTTGGAAAAAACGAAACACCATGGGCTTACAGAGATGCTAAATATGCCGAAGTCATTGTTGGGGTTGATCCCGATCCTGCCAATGCACAGAAGATCACTAAATGGTGTAAAGCCTACTGGGAAGATCTGCATCCCTATTCTATGGGTGGGGCCTATTCAAATTTTATGATGGATGAAGGTCAGGAACGAGTGAGAGACAGTTTTAAAGAAAATTATGACCGTTTAGTAGAGGTCAAAGATAAATATGATTCTGAAAATTTATTTAGTGTAAATCAAAATATCAAACCCAATAAATAAATTAATTTTTGGAGAATCCAATTGAAAATCAGCACAATATTCTCGACCTGTTTGAAAATATTTTGAGACGTTTAAAGGAGAAGGGAATTGATATTCGTGATGTTTCCAGAAAAGATATTTCCGGTGTTGATGAATTTTATATCAGAGGTGCAGAGATCTCCGGAGAACTGGCAAAGGAAGTCTTTTTAAATCATTCCAGAGTGCTTGATGTAGGTTGTGGCTTAGGAGGTTCTGCCCGGATGCTTGCAGGTGATTATGATTGCGATGTTACAGGAATTGATATATGTGCTGAATATATTAAAACAGCCCAAAAATTATCTAAACTGGTTGGTATTTCAGATAGAGTAAAATTTATTCATGCTGATGCTCTAAAGCTGCCATTTGAAGATAAAACTTTTGACATAGTCTGGACCCAACATGTACAAATGAATATAGAAAACAAAGAGAAATTCTATTCAGAAATTAAAAGAGTATTAAACGATGAAGGTACATTGATCTATTATGAAATTTTAAAAAAAATTTGGGTAGTGTTATTTATCCGTTACCATGGGCTGATGACCCCTCCATCAGCTTTTTACAAACAATTTCAAATATGAATAGCATAATGAATAAATTGGGATTTAAAAATTTACTTAAATCAGATTATACCATTAAAGCAAATCAGTTTTTGATAGGTTTATTTGATGATATTAAAAATAATGGACCTCCAAAACTGGGCCTTAATCTTTTGATGGGCTCTACATCTAAAGAAAAATTAAGTAATATATTAAAAGGACTTGAAGAAGATCAACTTAGATTTCAAAATGGTATTTACCGAAAATTAAACAATTAAATTAAAAAATATAGAAATTATGAGAATAAATAAAAACGATATTGAGGTTAAGGTCGAAAGACCCGGAGCAAAACTTAGAAATATGATGGGTTATGGAGGAATGATCATTGCCTATAATGAATTGCCTAAAGGATTTGACTTTACACCGTTATTACATGGTCTGGAAAATAATAGCTGCCATTGCCCGCATTGGGGTTATATTATTGAGGGTGCCATACGTCTTATTAATGATGATGGATCTGAAGAAATATCCCAAACAGGTGATATTTTTTACTGGCCAGCCGGTCATACTGCAATTGTTGAAGAAGATATAAAATTTATAGAATTTAGTCCTGAAAAAGAGCTTAATGAAGTTTTAGAAAATGTGGGTAAAAGAATGTCAGAATTGGGAGTATAGAGATTTGTAATGTCTTTAATCACTTAAATATTCAATATAAAAAAATTAAATAAAGTATAATTCTAAAAAAAATAATCATGAAAAATTTAAAAATTCTATCACTGGTTCTAATGGGAATCCTTTTTGTTAATTGTAATGAAGCACAAAAGAAAGCGCCAAAGCAAAACGTTAAGAAAACCTATGCTTTACTAGAAAAACCACATGAAGAAGCAAGTCTTTTCCAAAGATTAGGAGGAGAAAAAGGAGTAGCTTCTATTGTTGATATGGTGCTGCAAAAAGATATGCAAAACCCGGAATTAAAACATTTATTTAAGCGGATGAAAGATGATCCGCAACATTATCAGGATGTAAGAAGGCATGCAATAGAATTTGTAACCGCAGGAACAGGCGGTGGAGGCTCTTATACCGGAAAGGATCTTCCTTCAGCTCATAAAGGAATGCAAATTACAGAAAGACAATTGCTGTTGACAATAGATACTTGGATGTATGCACTTGATCAACACAATATTGATGTTGAAAGTAAGAAAGATGTCTTGTTTATTTTATATTCACTTAAAGATCAGGTGCTCATGAAGTAAATTTTGGTTGATGGTTTGAGTTATGATACTCGGGTTCATTGTCCCGGATTTCAGAACTACCAATCTGAGGTAGGTATGTTACCTACCTCATTTATTTCAGTTTTGTGAATAATTTTTTTGGAACCTCAATCTTTAAATCATTAAATAATAAAAGAAAATATGAAAGTAGCAACAGCACAATTAACCCCGGTATTTTTAAATAAAGAAAAAACAATAGAAAAAGCCTGTTCAGCCATTGCAGAAGCTGCTGCAAAAGGGGCAAAACTGATCGTTTTCCCGGAAGCCTTTATTTCCGGTTATCCCGACTGGGTATGGCTTGTTCCTCCTCACAAGTCTGCACAACTCGATGAATTGTATGTTAGATTGGTAGAAAATGCAGTTAGTATTCCGGATGATGCTACCGAAAAACTTTGTAAAACTGCAAAAACTACTGGAATCAATATAGCAATTGGTATCAATGAAAGAAATACTGAAAGTAGTAATGCCAGTTTAAACAATACCATACTTTTTATTGATGATCATGGAAATATTCTTGGAAAACACAGAAAACTGATTCCTACAAACCCTGAGCGATTGGTTTGGTCACGTGGTAATGGAAGTACGCTTAGAACATATGATACCTCGGTGGGTAAAATAGGGGGTTTGATTTGTTGGGAACATTTTATGCCTCTTGCACGGACAGCCCTTTACGAATCAGGAGTACAAATTTTGGCTTCTCCTACCTGGGACCGCAGTCCATACTGGTTATCAGCCATGCAATATATTGCCCGAGAAGGGGGTATGTTTGTAGTGAACAGTTGTATGGCTCTACATTTAAAAGATCTTCCTGAAGATTTGCAAGCATTATATCCGGAAGGGAAAGAATGGATCAATGTTGGGAACAGTTGTATCCTTGGTCCAACCGGCGAAATTCTCGCAGGACCTCAAAGTAAAGAAGAAGGTATTCTTTATGCAGATATTGATCTTAGAGAAATTATTGCTGCCAAAAGAAAATTTGATGTGGTTGGTCATTATTCCAGGCCGGATGTATTTAAGTTTGAGGTGAAATAATTTTTGATTGATGGTTATCAGTATGCCAATCCCCTAAATATCTACTTTAAATAACGCTACTTTTTCGTAAATATAAATAGCATCATATAATTGCTAAACCCTTGAAATAACACTTGTAACAGTCTGTTTTTTATAAGATCTCACTTTATCTTTCAATTTAAAATCTAGATATTCTATTTTAAAAAACGTTCTTGATTATATATTGTTTTCCCTTGAAAACAACTATCTTTAAGGGTATCTTAAATAAAGAATTATGATTTGTCGTGAGGTCTGTAATTTTTATCAATCCTGTCGATAATGAACTA
>JANTGS010000106.1 GCA_024762795.1 Flavobacteriaceae bacterium
TACTAATCTCTAGGTTTGTAACCCCAGTATACTTTCCTGCTTTCACCCATATAGTCATCCCAGCATAAGCATTTGATGCCGCTTCGTTTAATGTCCATGCCGTGGCTTCACTTTTTCCATCACCACCACCTTTAGCTGATGTAGTTACATATCTATAGGTATTGGCTTCCGGTTCAGGAATACGATTTTCAATATAAGATAAAGTAAAATTATGCATCATAGGATTGACATCAGAATTATCTGAATTTTCTCCTAATCTAATGGTATTATTATCCCAGAAGGTAAAGGGACTTGAAACCGTAAAATAATTAGCTGATGTATTTACTCCGGTTATTGTTTTACCACTAATCACAAAACCCTTGGTAGTCAAACCTGATATGTCACCTTTTACATCAAAATATATCCTATCTTTATAAGAGTTTTCAATTCTAAAATTAGATAAAACAGGTTTTTGCGCATAAGTATTTATAGCAAATGCAAATACTAAAATCCAGATAATTTTCTTCATAAGTCTTTCTTTTGTATAATGTTAACACACTTTATACAGAGGATACTATTCTTAAATTAGTTAAATAAAATTGAGGGATTTTGCATTCAATGAAGAGGGATTCCTGGATGCATCAGTTTAGGAAAAACGTCTAAATATCTGGTTTATTGTAATTAAACCTTATAAATTATTAAAACCTCTTTCTTTAAACTTTGGCGAAAATATCCGGGTTTTCTAAAGAGATTCTGAAGAAAATAATTTAGAATTTCAGCAAGTATTATTTCATCCGAAGAACAAAATTATTAAACAGAATTTTAAATTTTTTATCTTAAAATATTATCTATATACAACAATTTTAACAATATTTTTAAGTAACAATTAATATGACCGACTTATCAACATTTCTGCAGATTTATAAACATTTGAATCTTTTTTTGTATCTTTAATAAACTAAAAAAACTACGCCATGAAAGCTTTTAATTTACTAATCATCTTATTAACCTTACCGTCCTTATCTTGTGAAGATCATTCCCCTGTTATTGACAACACTCCTATTGCAAAACAAAATGAGGCCATCATCATCAACCATAAAAGTACTGATATTAAAAAAATCCCTGAAAGTGCTATAAATAAGGCTAAAGCAAAACTCCACATTGCTTATGCCCACACCTCTCATGGAAGTCAATTGATAAGCGGTATGAGCAAACTTGATAAATTTATGGGTGGGAAGAATTTTTACGTCTGGCATGATGGCCCTAAACAAGATTACCTCGATATTGACGATAATTTTGTATCAGGAGATTTGGGTCATGAGGGCGATCTATTTTGGGCTACTAAAACAAGTGATTACTTAAACAATCCACAAAATTCCGATGTAAATGTTGTAATCTGGTCCTGGTGCGGAGGGGTTTCTGATAACTCTGAACAGGGAATTCAAAAATATTTAAATGAAATGAACCGGCTTGAGAATGAATATCCCAATATTAAATTTGTGTATATGACAGGTCATCTTGATGGTTCCGGCCTGAATGGCAATCTTCACAAAATGAATGAGCTAATCAGAACATACTGCATCAAAAATAAGAAAATTCTATACGATTTTGCCGATATTGAGACCTATAATCCGGATAACACTTATTTTGGCGATAAGATTCCTAATGACAATACCGATTACGACACTAATCACAATGGCAAAAGAGATGGCAACTGGGGTAAAGAATGGCAAAATTCTCATTCTGAAAATCAAGATTGGTATGATTGCTCTTGTGCACACAGCCAGGCCATCAATTGTAATCAAAAAGCATATGCAGCCTGGTGGTTATGGGCAAGATTGGCCGGATGGGATGGTTATTAAACTTTTAACCTGATCCATTTTTTATATTTTCCAAATACACCTATCAGCTGTTCTTTACGGGATAGTTCATTAAATTACAGCAAATAACTTCCTTTTTTTATTATAAAACCACCCCTCCTTTCAGGGACCACCCCCTTTAACGCTACCGCTAAGGAGAGGAATCTTAAATATTGAATTTTAAATTTTAAATCTACCCCCAAACACCTCCCCCATCATACACCTTACACTGCCACCCCCTAAAGTTTCAATTGTTTTAATATTTGCAGTTAATATCTGAGATTCTTTTTCAATTTTCAGGATTTGTTCTTCATCCAAACTTTTATAAGCCGTTTCACTTATGACTATAAAACGCCTATTTTTTTTTCCAACTACCTGTAACATATTTCCGGCAAAGTTGTTCATCTGTTCTTCAGAAATGGGAATCATCTCTTTTCCATCCTTCCGTAAATGATTAATCACATTCTTTTTCTCCTTTATATCATCTATGGAATCCAGACAAATAATGGCATTATTTTCTGTTAGAGCCATCATTACATTGGTATGGTAGATCAATTCTCTTTCTCCCTTCACGGTTTGATAGGCATGAAAGATTACCGGCGTATATTCAAAATCTTCACAAAATTCAATAAATAATTCTTCATCTGATCTTGGTGATAAAGCACAATAGGCTTTCCGGTGCACCCGGTCCAAAATCATACTTCCTGTTCCTTCCAAAAAGATCTCCTCTTCCTCCGCAGAGGTATAATCAATTACATTATTGATCTTTAAACCTTTTTTCTCTAACAGATCGAGTATATCTTCTCTTCGTTCCAATCTCCGGTTTTCGGCAAACATCGGATAAACAGCAATATTTCCATTTTGATGAAAAGAGATCCAGTTGTTGGGAAAAATAGAATCGGGAGTATCCGGATTCATTGTGTCATCAACTACAATAACATTTACACCCACATTTCTTAATTTCCGAACTAATCCTTTAAATTCAGCAAGAGCTTTCTTTTGTATTTCTTGATTATCCAGTCCGGAAAATTCCTTTTGATAATAATTATTAACAGCTGTTTGCTCATTTCGCCTGAAATGAACAGGTCGTATCATTAAAATTGTATCAGTAATTTGTTTCATAATCTGGTTTTACATAATAAACTTCCTACAGAAATAGCTGTAAATTGTTTTGCGTTTGTTGTTCCGTGCTTTTTTCTAAAAACAGAACAAATTTTAAATTCTAAAATATCTCCAAAGCGACCTTAGTTCTCAGCATCACTGTATCACTGCAGCACAACTCTTCCACATAAATAGCTGTTTGTTGTTTGTTGTTTTTTGTTTGTTGTTTCTTAAATTTTAAATCTCGAATTTTGAACGATTCTTTACACCCCCCTGCGCTACCGCGCTTCCCCTCTCAAGAGGGGAGAATCTTACAATTCGTAGTATTCTTGAATTTTGAATCTTAAATCTAAATTTCGACCTACCTATCAGCCAGGCTTTTTACTTCTACCTTTTTACTTTTTCCTTTTTTAATCTACCCATGCACCAATGGCAGTTTTCCCTGCTTACTGATATACTCCGCTTCGTAATCAAGAAATTCATCCCATTTTTTATCAACGGTGTCCCGGTCCATAAACTGGCGGGCGAAATTTAAAAAAAGACTGTAATGTCCGGCTTCTGATGCCAAAAGATTCCCAAAGAATTTAGCCAACTCCTGATCTTTCATATGTTTTGACAATACACTAAAACGCTCACAGCTTCTGGCCTCAATAACTGCCGAGATCAAGAGTCTATTGACAAGATTCTGAGTTCTGTCCTTTGTTTTAGGAAAGAAACGGATCAGATGTTTGGCGTATTCACTTTTCTGATCTATCCCCAGGATCATTCCTCTGGATACCATAATTTCATGAACCATTTTAAAATGTTCCATTTCTTCAATGGCCAGGTCGCTCATAGCCTGAACCAGCTTTGTTTCCTCAGAAAAATTTATGATCAGAGAAACAGCCGATGCAGCAGCTTTTTGCTCTGCAAAAGCATGATCGGTTAGTAATTGTTGCAGATTCTCTTCAGCTATGGCCACCCAGGAGGGAGAAGTTTCAGATTTAAGTCCGAGCATGATATTCTAATTTTTAGCAAATATCGGAATTTCTATTTCAATAAGATGATCTAACAATACGAGAATTTTAAACTTCTCTGAAGGTTATAGTTTCAATTGTGACAGAAAGAAGAAATATTTTACATTCCCCTCCTTAGCGTAGCGTTAAAGGAGGTATGTCCGTCGGTTGACGGACGGGGTGGTTTAAAATTTAGAAAACTATCTCTTATTTTCTAAGAATTAAAGCACCTCCCGTTCGGGAACTGCCTACCGGCTAAGGCAGGCCTGCCTCCCCTAATTTGCAGCAAGGCAAGCCGGCAAGGCGGGCTTTTGACCCCACATCTGCCACTCTGTCATAAGAAATAACTAAATTCTGTCAAAAACCATAAAAAAATAAAATGGCATAATGATTGACTGTATAGCATCAGTTAATTAAAAAAAAGATAAAAATTTAAAATATAATATTATGAGCAAAATAATTGGAATAGACTTAGGTACAACCAACTCATGTGTAGCCGTTATGGAGGGTAATGAGCCCGTTGTAATTCCTAACGCAGAAGGGAAAAGAACAACTCCCTCTATCGTTGCATTCGTAGAAGGTGGTGAACGTAAAGTTGGTGATCCTGCCAAAAGGCAAGCTGTTACCAACCCACATAATACAATATACTCTATCAAAAGATTTATGGGTAATAAATATTCTGAATCTAAAATGGAAGCAGAAAGAGTTGCCTATAAGGTAGTAAAAGGTGATAATGATACACCTAGAGTTGATATTGACGGAAGATTATATACTCCTCAGGAAATCTCAGCCATGATCCTGCAAAAAATGAAAAAAACTGCAGAGGATTATCTCGGTTCAGAAGTAAATGAGGCTGTAATTACTGTTCCTGCATACTTTAATGATTCGCAGCGTCAAGCTACCAAAGAAGCCGGAGAAATTGCCGGACTAAAAGTAAGCCGTATCATCAACGAACCTACAGCTGCTGCTTTGGCATACGGTCTTGATAAATCAGGTCATGATAAAAAGATCGCGGTTTACGATTTAGGAGGAGGTACTTTTGATATCTCAATCCTGGAGATCGGTGATGGTGTTTTTGAAGTACTTTCAACCAATGGTGACACACACCTCGGTGGAGACGACTTTGATCAAGTGATCATAGACTGGCTGGCTGAAGAGTTTAATAAAGAGGAAGGAATTGACCTGCGTAAAGACCCAATGGCCTTACAACGTTTAAAAGAAGCTGCTGAAAAAGCTAAGATCGAATTATCTTCTTCAACACAGACTGAGATCAATTTACCTTATGTAACTGCAACAGCTTCTGGACCTAAACACCTGGTAAAAACTCTGACCAGAGCACAATTTGAAAAACTTTCCAATGATCTGGTTAAACGTTCAATGGATCCGGTAAGTGCTGCATTAAAAGATGCCGACCTTTCAAAATCTGACATTGACGAGGTTATCCTGGTAGGAGGTTCAACAAGAATTCCTAAAATTCAGGAAGAAGTAGAAAAGTTCTTTGGTAAAAAACCATCAAAAGGTGTTAATCCTGACGAAGTTGTTGCTATTGGTGCTGCAATTCAGGGTGGTGTTTTAACCGGTGATGTAAAAGATGTTCTTTTACTTGATGTTACTCCTCTTTCATTAGGAATTGAGACTATGGGTAATGTAATGACCAAACTGATTGAGGCCAACACAACCATCCCAACCAAGAAATCACAGGTATTCTCTACAGCTGTAGATAATCAGCCCTCTGTTGAGATTCACGTTTTACAGGGAGAAAGAGCTATGGCTGCCGATAACAAGACCATTGGTAGATTCCACCTTGATGGAATTCCACCGGCACCAAGAGGAGTTCCTCAGATCGAAGTAACATTCGATATTGATGCTAACGGAATTATCAATGTATCTGCAAAAGATAAAGGTACCGGTAAAGAACATAACATCAGAATTGAAGCTTCTTCAGGTTTATCAGAAGAGGAGATCAAAAAGATGAAAGCTGATGCTGAAGCCAACGCTGAAGCTGATAAAAAAGCTAAAGAACAAGCAGAAAAGATCAATGGTGCTGACGCAATGATCTTCCAGACTGAAAGCCAGTTAAAAGAATTTGGCGAAAAGTTATCTGCTGATAAAAAAGCTCCAATCGAATCTGCTTTGGCAGAATTGAAAAAAGCACATGAGTCAAAAGATATTGCACAGATCGATACTGCAATGGAAAAGATCAATGCTGCATGGAAAGCTGCTTCTGAAGAATTGTACAAAGCTCAACAGGAAAATCAGGCCGGTGGTGCTGCAGGACCTCAACCGGGTGCTGATGCAGGAGCCGATGCCGGAACTGGCGGAGAAGGTGACGATGTTCAGGATGTAGATTTTGAAGAAGTAAAAGAAGACTAATTCTATCCTGAATTTATTTCAGAGATTGATAAACATTCTCGCGAAAGTGAGAAAGTTATAAAACAAAAACCGGTGGAATTTATTTTCCACCGGTTTTTTTTCGTGAGACTCTAAAAAATTAATTTCAATTTTTTAGTTAGTCGAACTAATCCCGCTTTTTTCTAGCGGGATCTTGGTTTAACCCGTCATGCCGACGAGGCAGGTACCTCAACCCTTTGATTAATTCCTTTTAAAGGGTTCAGGGCTTGCCCTGAGGTTTAATACCTTTTATGTCAAAATTATGGTTTAATAGTGTATCATCTTTCCCCGGTAATAAATGGAAAATGACCTCTTGGCTTGTTCAACAAATCCGGAACCGGAAGGAAAATCAAAATACCCGGTGGAAAGTGTGTAATGTTCAATAGTGATATCGTAAACATTGCGATTCGGATCCAGCCTGTCTTCAAAAACCAGGTCAACAACCAGTTTCCCGTCACCATCTTTTCCATTCAGATCCATGGTCCACCCATAAGAACCCTGACCCGTATTATAATCTTTTGTTATTCGCATCAGATAGGTTCCTGTTATTTTTCCTGAACTATCAAACAAATAAGTGGCTTCCAAAGGGTTTGGCCCGGGAATTGGGAAGATCTCGATATGATCGGGGTTTTGCTGACCGGGAATATCATTTACAAAACGAATCCTGACCTTTTTAGAATCCTGCTTCCAGTCGGGTTCTGAAACAATAGGAATTTCCTCTCCATCGATCAAATACTTATTATCAGGGGCAGCAACATCAACAGTAATATTTTGCGTATCTTCTCCCTGATCATTTTGCACAATCTGAGTGATGGTATAAGTATGATCCTCTAAAAAAACAACATTCGAAAAGTCATCACTCATGGCAAATTCGCCACCTGAGATCTGATAAGCTTTTGATGTACCTCCCGATGATTTATCTGTAAGAATTACCCTGTCCCATTGTGTTGGATTCTCATCACTTAATGTAAAACCTGCACTGGGCGGTGTTTGATCACCGGAAGAGCAGCCGGTAAGAAATACCATCAAAAATGATAATAACAGAAGTGCTTTTATACTTTCTGTGCCTCTATTCATTGCATTGTTATTAAATCATCTTTTTGTTTGTGTCATATCATCGGCAACTACAATAATATATTCTGCAATCTCTTCTTTTTCTTCTTTGGTCATTTCATCCCATTCTGATTGTGTTACCGTGGTAATTGATTTGATATTTAATCCGGGCTGGATCTTATTGATCCACCAGATAATTCCTTGTTTATTATTAGAATGG
>JANTGS010000107.1 GCA_024762795.1 Flavobacteriaceae bacterium
AAAATAAGTAGATATTGAAAAAATCTGAAAATATTTTAGATACCGCTAAAAAAACCATCCTGATCGAAGCAGAATCGGTAAAAAAACTTACTCAGTATCTGAATAAAGATTTTGAAAATACGGTATCTGCCATTTTAAATTCCAATGGAAGAGTTATTGTAACCGGTATCGGGAAAAGTGCCAATATAGCAACAAAGATCGTTGCCACCTTTAATTCAACAGGTACTCCTGCTGTTTTTATGCATGCTGCAGATGCTATTCACGGAGACCTGGGGAATATCCAGAAGGATGATGTGGTGATCTGTATCTCAAAAAGCGGAAATACTCCCGAGATCAAAGTGTTGGTTCCTTTGATAAAGGGATCTAAAAATAAAATTATTGCCATCACAGGTAATCCGGAATCATACCTGGGAAAACATGCCGATTATGTTTTAAATTCGTATGTTGAAAAAGAGGCCTGCCCTAACAATCTGGCACCAACAAGCAGTACTACGGCACAATTGGTTATGGGAGATGCTCTGGCTGTTTGCTTGCTGGAACAAAGAGAATTTACCAGTAAAGATTTTGCAAAATATCATCCCGGAGGAACACTTGGTAAAAAATTGTATTTACGCGTAAATGACCTTATTGCAGATAATGAAAAACCGGAGGTGGATCCTGAGACTAACATCAAAGATGTAATTTATGAGATCTCAGAAAAAAGACTGGGAACTACAGTTGTAACTCAAAATAATAAAATTTTAGGAATTATTACAGATGGAGATATCAGACGAATGCTTGAAAATCACAAAGATATTCATCAGCTAAAGGCCAAAGATATCATGAGTAAGGATCCTGTAAAGATCAATCATGATGAAATGGCTGTTAAAGCAGTGGAAATAATGGAAAACAAAGATATAACACAGATCATTGTAATAAAAGATGAGGAGTATTTAGGCATTATTCATTTTCACGATTTGTTAAAAGAAGGAATTATATAGAATTATGAGTACGGAAAAAGAAAAAGAAATGTCGTTTTTAGACCACCTTGAAGTTTTGAGGTGGACTTTAGTAAGATCTTCTTTATATATAATCGGATTTGGTATTTTAGCCTTCCTTTTTAAAGATTTTATTTTCAATAATATCATATTAAAGCCTAAGGATCCCAATTTTATAACCTACAAAGTATTGTGTTCTCTTTCGCAAAAATTTGGTACGAACGGACTCTGTATTGATGAAATTCCTTTTATTGTTCAAAGCCGGACGATGGCCGGGCAGTTTTCTGCGCATATCTGGACCGCCATAACTACCGGATTTATCGTAGCTTTCCCGTTTGTAATGCGGGAAATATGGAAATTTATTGAACCCGGTTTATATGATACTGAAAGGAAAAATGCTAGGGTCTTTATTTTAGTTTCTTCATTTTTATTCTTTATCGGTATCCTTTTTGGGTATTTTGTAATCGCTCCGGTATCTGTTAATTTTCTTGGAAGTTACCGTGTTGCAGATGAAGTAAAAAATAATATCGACCTCAGCTCATATATCGGATTGATCAAAGCCTCAAGTCTCGCCTCAGGTTTTATCTTTGAATTACCCGTAGTGGTTTATTTCCTTACAAAAATGGGACTTGTTACTCCAGAGCTTATGATCCAATACCGTAAATACGCTTTGGTTGCAGTACTGGTCTTGGCAGCTGTTATAACCCCTCCGGACGTGGTTAGCCAGATTATTGTAGCTATTCCAATGATAATTCTTTATCAGATCAGTATCTATATTTCAAAATATATCGTAAAACAACAAAAGAAAAAAGAAGCTAAGGAAAATACCGATGTAAGCATTAAATAAATAACTATGATCTTAAGAGCAGAACATATTACAAAGATTTATGGCAGCAGGAAAGTTGTGAATAGTATTTCATTACAGGTGGAACAAGGAGAGATCATAGGTTTATTAGGGCCAAATGGAGCAGGAAAAACCACTTCATTCTACATGATTGTTGGAATGATCAAACCCGATGAAGGGGAGATCTATTTAAATGATGAGAATATCACCCACGACTCTATGTATAAAAGAGCTCAGAAAGGAGTTGGATATCTGGCTCAGGAAGCCTCTGTTTTCAGGAAATTATCTGTTGAAGATAATATTATGTCTATTCTTCAGTTTACGGATCTGAGTAAGAATGACCAAAAAAAGAAGCTGGAAGATCTGATAGGGGAATTCGGATTGAATCATGTGAGAAAAAACAGGGGAGATCTCCTATCGGGAGGAGAAAGGAGACGTACGGAAATAGCCAGAGCTCTGGCCTCAGATCCGAAATTTATTCTGCTTGACGAACCTTTTGCCGGGGTTGACCCCATTGCTGTTGAGGACATACAGAATATTGTTGCTCATTTAAAAGACCGTAATATTGGTATTCTGATCACTGACCATGATGTGCAGGCTACACTCGCAATTACCGATAAAACCTATTTGATGTTTGAAGGTGGTATTTTAAAAGAAGGTACGCCTCAGGAACTTGCTGCTGACGAAATGGTACGTAAAGTATATCTCGGTTCTAATTTCAAACTTCAGGAACGTAAAGCAAAACTTAAATTATAGGTCATCTGCCCTGATGCTCGCCGCTTTCTATACCAATTACTTTACCTTTTTCATCGATTAGTAAAATATTGCTAAAATGACCTTTTTTTACCTCAACCTTATAAACTTTTCCTTTATTGGTTTTTGTGTAGGTTGCTTTAGAAGAAATCTTATACCCTGAATAATTCTTCAGTGCCGCTTTTACCTCTGTTGGTGTTTCCTTTAAACTTGTTTTATAAACCATTTCCTTGTCCTGAATGGAATTTTGAGCATTTATATTTGCAATTCCAAATCCGGAAAACAAAATAAAAATCAATATTAAACCTAACTTATTCATCTTTAACTTGTGATTAAAATTTTATCTTATTTATTATACCAAAAAGAGGAGACTCAATTTATACAGATAACTATCCGATTGTTGACATACTCAGTATAATAGTCAGCAAGACTATCAATACTATCTTTACATTTTTCATACCAATTAATTTTTGTTAAACTTACCATCGTGTTCCACCGGCTCCATGATCAAAATCATAACCAATGGTCAACAAATGGGTTCCTCCATTATTTAACTCCTGAGATTGATTTATATTGTATTGAAAACCATATCCAACATAAAATTTTTGTTTTTTAAGTCCGAGTAACGGAGACAGATACATGGGCTCAAAACTCTGATCGTTGATAAATCTTGCATTAACTCCTGCCCAGAAATAACCATCATCAGTCATTTTTCTGGCTTTAAAATTAATATCTGAAACGGAGCGCGCATCACTTTCAAAATATTTAAAATACAATGAAGGTTCCAGCTCGTATTCCTCATTCTTAAGTTTAAAAGTATAACCTGTATATACATAATAGTTTCGCAGTTTTTTAGGTTCAGTTTCATCAAAAACCTTAATATTCTTATTCAAGATATTCGATGCGTTTAAACTAAAAAAGAAATTCCTGAGTCTGTACAGAGCTGCCACTTCAAAATTCGAATTGAAAGAAGAAATATCAGCACCGATTGTAGGGTCATCATTGGGGTTCTCAAAATCAGAGACATCAATCTTAAACTGAACAAATTTATAGGAAATACCAAAAGAAATATATTGATCATTGGCATCATTGATCGTTAAATGGTGTGCAAAACTGATCTGACCCCCTGTTTGTGAGGTATTTCCATTCCTGTCGATATATAAGATCCCTCCCACTCCCGAACGGTCGAGAATACGTGTATCATAGCTCAATGACTGGGTATTGGGTGCATTTTCCATTCCAACCCATTGAAAAACACCTGACAATCTTAACCTGTGAATATCTTCATCTATACCGGCATAAGCTGGTGAGATTGAAAACGGATTTTCAACAAGATATTGTGTATAAGGAGATAACTTAAACTCTTGCGCATAAGACTTAATGGCAAAGATAAAAACTGATATTATAATTAACTTTTTCATCTTGATACTATCTGATTAAAGTGAAATTTCCTTTATATTCTCTGTTATCGATCGCATCATTAAGTTTAATGATATACCAATAATCTCCACTTGGTAAAGGCTTACCTTTGTATGAGCCATCCCAGGAATATTGATTGCCTTTGTAAGTGGCGATCAATCGCTGGTATCGGTCGAATATCTTCACTGATATATCAGGATATATTTCAATGTTGTACGGATACCAGGTGTCGTTAGTTCCGTCTCCGTTTGGTGAAAAGAAATCAGGTATTTCGATATCAAGGAATTCTAGGAACATCGTCTTTTCAACTATACAACCTTTGGCATCCAGTACATAGAAAGTATAATCTTTGCTCTTTCTTATATGCAATACATTATCTGAACCAAAATTATCCGGCGAATCAAAACTGTATTCATATCCCGGTAATCCGCCTTGTGCGTTAACCGTATATTCATTTACAAAAGTGTTATCAACCGTAAAAGTAATGGGGGAATATTTTTCTACAAAAACCTTAACAGGTTCATCACTACAACCATAATCATTATGTTTTACTGTGATGGTATGTTCGCCAAAAGATGCATTTTCAAAAATACCTGAGGCCTGACTTTTGGTGCCGTCCAGCGTATAGGTAACCACATCATCATAAATAGGATCTACCTGAGCAATAATCGTAGTACCTGCATTCTCACAAGAGAAATCGGTTGTAGCCTCCAGTTTAAGATAGATCAGTTGTTCAATCTCAACACTCTTAACCGTTTCACACACATTCATATCCTTTTCTTTTTTAATGGTGATCTCATAGGTACCTTTAGCAAGATTATTAAATTGTGGTGAAGTTTGATAAGTAGTTCCTCCATCAATACTGTAGGTCACCGTATAACCCTGATTATTAGACATATTGATCTTGATCTTTCCATCAGTTTCTCCTACACAGATCACATCTTCTTTGGTGATCTCATAAACCAGTTCTTCATCGTAACCAATATCAACAGTAGCTGTAGCCGTACATCCGTTGGCATCTTTTGCTGTAACCGTATAGGTTTTCTCTGCAGAGACAGAAAACAGATCTTCTGTTTGATAGTTTGCTCCGTTATCAATACTATATGAGTAAGGAGGTGTACCTCCAGAAGCTGATGCTCTCAGTTTACCAGTTAATACCGAACCGTTACAGGTAGTTACATTATTTATTTTTACTGCAGATGCTTCGAGCAAGGTCGGTTCTGCTATTGAAAATGGCGTGACTGCAAAACAGCCGTCTGCCTTAATCGCTTTCACTTCATAATTTCCAATATCCAGACCTCCGAAAGTATATGAACTGGAAGTTATATCTTTCTTTGAATCGATCATAATATTATTGTGATACAATTCATAGGAATAAGAATCGGAAGCTTCATTTACAGTAACCTTTACTGTTCCGTTCTCACTATCCTTACATAAGGCATCAGAAGGGGTTACAGTGACATCTAGACCGAAGACCGTCACAATTCTGGTAGTTACCGTACATCCTGTCCTGCTTTGTGTAGCTGTATAAACTCCGGGGCCGTTAACAGTAATTTCTTTGGTATTTCCTATCACATTTCCCTTGGAATCTTTCCATACATAGGTATCGTAACCATCATCTCCTTCAAAGGTCAGCGTATCATTACACATATACAATTCCGTATCAAATGAACAAGAACTGGTGTCCACGAAGAGATCCATCGTACTTTCAATTCCTAATCCGCAACCATTGATCCCGATCAATCCCGGCTGACCGGAAATATTATCTCCGGAAGTGGCACCATCGTAATAGGAAGATATTGCATTGACCAGGGTATTGGTACAGGCATCGGTATAGTCAAAGCAATTATCGGAGGCCACAACCTGATAACGAATATCATGATCGGTTGACAAAGCCTTTTTTTCAACCAGCGAATTATCTATGTCAAAACGAAGTTCTCTTGTAACCGGATTGTAATTGTAAGTAACACCAACAGGTAACTCGATAGAATTTTCATCCAGTGTTACATTGGCCGGAATGGAATTTAAGATATATGTATTTTCAGCATTATCGGTTCCCACATTTCGGAAATTAATATCATACCATACTGTGGCACCCAATGGTACGGGTGAATTATGAGTAATCGGATTTCCTGAAGTATCTTCCACACTGGTTACCACCTGCAAGACAGGTTCAATAATATCAATGGCAAAAGTGTTGAGAAAAGTATAGATCCAGTCGGAACCGTTATTATTATCCACACGTACAGTGGCTCCGGTCTCGTTGTTTCCTATCAGTTGATTTCCGGCATTCAAATCGGAAAGATTGAGTAATTTCTGATCCCATCCCGTTGAATTTTTACTGTTCAGATTTCTATCACGAACAATTTCACCATCCTTGGTTATTCGGCTGTTAAAAAAGTTATCTGCATCATTTTGAGCATCATGCAGCGCTGTAAAATTAGAATTGTTATCTGCTTTAAATAACATTTGATCTCCTAACCAGCTCAGATCACCTTCAAGGGCTGCAACCCCTACCCGACCTTCAACCGGACCAGAGGGGGGTGTTACAAATCCTGAGTAATTAAAATTCACCTTGTCATAAGGTGCATCTCTTACCGCTGAAAACCCGTCAAAAGTTGAAATATATTTTCTTGATTTTTTTGCATCCTCATAAACAATCACCAAAGACCATCCCGCTGCCGAACTTCTTCCTTCTGAAGTACTTAAATTGGCAACATAATAATCTCCGGAAACATTAGAATTTCCCGATACAATATCGGTTACATCTTTATAATAGATCTTATCCATCTGATCATCTGCAGTAAGATCCAGATAAGTTCCTCCGGGTATCTTAAATTTTACCTGATTAGGTGCCGGTGTGGAAGGTGCTGCCACTGCTCCCCAGTATAAACCTGCATAAACCACTCGATTACATCGGCTGGTTGTAAATGTGGCACTACTGGAATTGAATGTGGTAGGATCTCTATCAATATCGACAAAAACCATATCGATAAAGTTATTCTGGGTGTCTCCATCATAAGCCGTATCACTCGATGGACCAAGAATAGAATTCCCAATGATGGTGAGATCACCATTTATTCCTTGTGTTTCAAACCTTTTCTTAAATGGAGTTGTGGTTTGTGCCTGCATGTATGAAGCGGTACTCAAAAAAATAAACAGGAAGAGAAATTTAAACAGAATTACTTTGTTAACTGTTTTCATAATAAACCCTTATTAGTTTTAATAATCAATTCGTAAAAAATATTTTTTTAATAAAACGGGGAGTAATTTTATTACATAATTTATAATTATATAAAGCAATAACCTTAAAATGTTAAAAAAATTGTATCCATGTTAACTTTTTTAACATAATGCTTGATATAGAAATTGAGTATAAGGTTTAAAAATATTATAATTGATGATACGAAAGC
>JANTGS010000108.1 GCA_024762795.1 Flavobacteriaceae bacterium
ATACAGATAGATAAATTTATAAATTTAATAGATTTTGGTTTCTGAAAATTGTAACAAATCTCACCTTTTTTACTTATTTAGTTTGTTTATAAATAGTATATTTGTTGTTTAGAATGATTAAAAATAATAAGTAAAAATTATTCTTAAAAATGCTCTTTTTGTAAAGAGAATTTCAATTTTAAATTTTTAAATGACTGAATAAAATCAATAAATTAAAACAAATGAATTACACAAAAGAAGATGTCTTAAAAGCACTTGAAACTGTATCTGCTCAGGGAGATGATAAGAATCTGGTGGAAAGCGGATCAGTAAATGAAGTGGCCGTTCAGGATAAGGTAGTAGCGATAGAATTATCCATACAAAATCCTTCTTTACAGGCAAAGAAAAAGCTGGAAATAGAAGTGATGAAAGCCATCCATAAGGAGCTCAATGAAAAACTTGATGTAAAAGTTAATGTTAAATCAAAATCGATCAATGTAAAACCTTTAACAGCAACCAAAGGAAAATCAATTCCGGGAGTTAAGAATATTATTGCTGTGGCTTCGGGTAAAGGGGGAGTTGGAAAATCAACTGTAACCGCAAACCTGGCAGTAAGCTTATCTAAAATGGGCTTTAAAGTGGGTATTCTTGATTCGGATGTTTACGGACCTTCCATGCCTATTATGTTTGGTGTTGCCAATGAAAAGCCAACAGGGGTTACCGTAAATGGTCGTTCAATGATCAAACCTATTGAAAGTTACGGTGTAAAGATGCTGAGTCTGGGATTTTTTACAGATCCAAATCAGGCTGTGATCTGGAGGGGAGCTATGGCAAACAAGGCTTTAGATCAAATGATGTTTGATGCTGACTGGGGAGAACTTGATTTTATGCTGATCGACCTTCCTCCGGGAACCGGTGATATTCACCTTTCTATTGTTCAGAATATTCCTGTAACAGGGGCTGTAATTGTAAGTACTCCGCAAAATATCGCTTTGGCAGATGCCAAAAGAGGGGTGGCCATGTTCCAGCAAAATGATATCAATGTTCCGGTACTCGGAATTGTAGAGAACATGAGTTATTTTACTCCTGAAGAATGTCCTGAAAATAAATATTATATCTTCGGAAAAGACGGTGCTAAAAATCTTGGAGATGATATAGAAACTGCTTTCCTTGGAGAAATTCCACTGGTACAGAGTATTCGTGAATCAGGCGATGTGGGTCGCCCGGTAGCTATGCAGGAAGATTCTCCGTTAGAAAAGGCTTTTGCTGAAGTAACCAAGAATATGCTTACGCAACTTGTAAAACGTAACGAAACTTTACCTCCAACTGAAATTGTAAGAATAACCAATATGTCAGGTTGCAGTACAAGCTAATTTAATTTTACCCTGTACTGTATTTTGCAGTACAGGGTTCTTTAAAAATAACTATGGAAAATAACGAGATCCGGAAAAAAGTTGAAATTGCCCTGGAAAATATTCGTCCATATCTTATAGCTGATGGCGGAAATATATCATTGATCTCAATTGTTGATAAAACAGTAACTGTACGGCTGGAAGGAGCCTGTGCAGAATGTGAAATTAATCACCTTACCCTTAAAAATGGTGTTGAGGCAACCATTAAAAAATACGTGCCTGAAATAGAAAAGGTTGTTGAGGAAGAATAGATCGGATCTTTTCTTGTGACGCCATGTTATCCATTAAAATAAAACCCCTTATTTTCTTCTGCTATAAATTATGTTCTGAATTTATTTCAGCAGGAATTATTGTAACTTCTTAAAAATATTTGACTACATTTATAAAGTAAATCAGTTGAATATGTCAGATCATTTAGAATATGATTTTGTAATTATAGGTTCCGGATTTGGCGGATCTGTTTCTGCTTTAAGACTCACCGAAAAAGGCTATAAGGTACTCGTAATTGAAAAGGGGAAATGGTATCAGGGAAAAGATTTTCCGAAAAACAACTGGCATTTGAAAAAATGGCTTTGGATGCCTTCCATGAAATTCTACGGAATTCTGAAAATGACCTTTTTCAGATATACCACAATTTTAAGTGGAGTGGGTGTAGGTGGCGGATCTTTGGTCTATGCCAACACATTGCCGGTACCTAAATCAGAATTTTTTAACAGCGGAAACTGGAAAGGACTCGCCGATTGGGAAAAGGAACTTAAACCTTTTTATAAAGAGGCAAAACGAATGCTTGGAGCAGAAAAAAATCCAAAATTCTTCGATTCTGACCTGGCTTTAAAAATGGCTGCTGAATCTATGGGAAAGGTTCAGGATTTTGAATCACCTGAAGTATCTGTATTCTTTGGTAAAGCCAATACAGTGGTAAGTGATCCCTTTTTTAAAGGAGAAGGGCCTGATCGTGAGGGATGTACCTTTTGCGGTCAATGTATGACCGGTTGCCCGAATAATGCAAAGAATTCCCTCGATAAGAATTATCTCTATCTGGCTCAACAAAAAGGAGCTGAGATCCTTGCTGAGAAAAAAGTTAATGTGGTTGAGCCTTTGGGTAAAAAGGATGGAAGCACAGGGTATCAGATCACTTTTGAAGATCAGACCTCTTATTTTAGAAAGAACACTAAAAAGATTACTTCTAAAGGTGTGGTATTTTCGGGTGGTGTTCTGGGTACCGTAAGGCTTTTGCTGGATATGAAAGTTAAAAAATATATGCCGGATCTTTCCAGTCAGGTGGGGAATTATGTTCGTACCAACAACGAAAATCTCTCTTTGATCACTACCAGAAACAAAGATCTCGATCTGTCTAAAGGCGTGGCCATTGGTTCAATATTTCCACCGGATGAACATGGTCATGTTGAAGCGGTAAGATATGGTGCCGGTTCTAATTTCTGGAAGATCCCTGTTATTCCCATGGTTTTTGGTAAAAATGTTTTTGTAAGGATCCTTAAACTTTTAAAATTTCTTCTGATACATCCATGGAAATGGATAGGCAATTATTTTATTAAAGATTATGCACAAAGAACGGTAATCCTGTTGTTTATGCAGCATCTCGACAGTACCATAAAACTAAAAAGAGGCCGGTTTAATTTATCAACCAGGTTAACCGATGGGAAAAAGCCAACCCCTTTTATTCCTATGGCCAAAACCCTTGCCGATCAGGTGGCTAAAGAAATCGGAGGAACTCCTTTTATGATGAGTACGGATATTCTTACCGGTGCTCCTTCAACGGCTCATATCCTCGGAGGAGCAGTCATTGGAAAGGATAAAGAATCCGGCGTAATCAATACCGAACACAAAGTTTACGGTTATAAAAATCTGTATGTTTGCGATGGTTCGGCCATGTCGGCCAATCCCGGAGTAAATCCTTCATTAACCATTACAGCGATGACAGAAAGGGCGATGAGTAAAATTCCTCAAAAATAATGTTAACTTTTTGCTTTTATCTGCATTAAAAGATAGAACCAATATTTTTAAGATGCTCATAAAAGTTTTCGGAAGTGCCGTTTTTGGGGTAGATGCCACCACAATCACTGTTGAAGTCAATATAGATAAAGGAATTGCCTATCATCTTGTCGGTTTACCCGATAACGCCATAAAAGAAAGTAGTTATCGTATTTCTGCTGCTTTGAAGAATAATGGCTATAGTTTACCGGGGAAGAAGATTACCATTAATATGGCTCCTGCCGATCTGCGAAAAGAAGGTTCTGCTTACGACCTTACCATTGCCATGGGAGTCCTGGCTGCTTCTGGTCAGATCAATGCTGATGATCTTGAAAAATATATCATTATGGGAGAACTTTCCCTTGACGGAGGTTTGCAACCTATCAGAGGTGCTTTGCCTATTGCGGTTAAAGCCCGGGAAGAAGGTTTTAAAGGATTTATACTGCCCGCTCAAAATGCAAAAGAAGCGGCTATTGTTAATGATCTGAATGTGTATGGTGTAGAAAATATCAAAGATGTGATCGATTTTTTCGAAAAGAAAATCAGTTTGCAACCTTTGGTTATCGATACCCGTAAAGAATTTTATAACAATATCGAACATCCCGAATTTGATTTTGCCGATGTTAAAGGACAGGAAACGATCAAGCGTTGTATGGAAATTGCTGCAGCCGGCGGACACAATATTATTTTGATAGGTCCTCCGGGTTCGGGTAAGACCATGCTGGCAAAACGCCTGCCAACCATACTTCCTCCAATGACTTTAAAAGAGGCTCTGGAAACTACAAAGATACATTCGGTAGTAGGGAAGATCAGGGAGAATCACGGTTTGATGAGCCAAAGGCCTTTTCGGTCACCACACCATACCATTAGTGATGTAGCCCTCGTGGGCGGAGGTACGTATCCACAACCCGGCGAGATTTCTTTATCGCATAATGGAGTATTGTTTTTAGATGAATTACCCGAATTTAAAAGAAGCGTTCTGGAAGTCATGCGGCAACCTTTGGAAGACCGGGAAGTAACCATATCAAGAGCTAAATTTACCGTGACCTATCCCAGTAGTTTTATGCTGGTTGCCAGTATGAATCCGAGTCCGAATGGATATTTTATCGATGCCGACAGCCCGGTAACCACTTCTCCCTATGAAATGCAAAGGTATATGAGCAAGATCTCGGGTCCACTCTTAGATCGTATAGATATTCACATTGAAGTGCAGCCGGTTCCTTTTGAAAAATTATCTGAAGAACGAAAAGGAGAGCCCAGTAGGGTTATTCGTAAAAGAGTAACTAAGGCAAGAGAATATCAATCAGAACGATTTAAAGATCTGAATAATATTCATTACAATGCACAAATGGGGGTAAAACAGATCAGAAAATTCTGTAATCTCGATTCGGATTCTAAAGATCTTTTAAAAAATGCCATGGATCGTTTGGGGCTCTCAGCAAGGGCTTATGACAGAATATTGAAAGTAGCTAGAACGATTGCCGACTTAGAAAATAATGAAAAAATAAAACCCGATCATATTGCCGAAGCGATACAGTATAGAAGCTTAGATAGGGAAGGTTGGCTGGGATAAAGATCGGTCTGATGATTTTTCCTTATTTTTATACAAAATTTAGATAAATGAAATTAGATATACTTGCTGTGGGAGCACATCCGGATGATGTGGAACTGGGTTGCGGAGCAACGCTGGCAAAAGAGATCTCTATGGGAAAAATGGTTGGTATCTTAGACCTTACCCGTGGAGAACTGGGAACCCGTGGTTCTGCAGAGATCAGAAAAAAAGAAGCTGAAAAAGCTGCCGGAATCCTGGGGGCAAGCGTAAGAGAAAACCTGGGATTTGCCGATGGTTTTTTTGTAAATGATCAGGAGCATCAGCTTAAAGTTGTGGAGATCATTAGAAAATATCAGCCGGAAACAGTACTTTGTAATGCTGTTGACGATCGGCATCCGGATCACGGTAAAGGAAGTAAACTGGTTAGCGATGCTTGTTTTCTGTCAGGATTGGTTAAAATAAAAACATCATTAAATGGAAAAGATCAGGAGGTCTGGAGGCCAAAGCATGTATATCATTATATTCAGTGGAAACCTATTGAGCCTGATTTTGTGGTAGATGTAGGTGAGTTAATTTATACTAAAATTGATTCTGTAAAAGCGTATAAATCACAATTTTATGATCCCGATAGTCAAGAGCCTGTTTCTCCTATTACTTCAAAGAATTTTCTCGACAGCATTCTTTACCGGGCACAGGACCTCGGCCGTTTGATCGGTACAGATTATGCTGAAGGATTTACTGCGGAAAGATATGTAGCGGTTAAAAATCTTGATGATCTGATCTAAGGAATTATTACAGAATAACTTGCCATATTAACTCGTTTTTTTTCTTTTCATCGTTAAAATATTAAACCATAGCTTAGGCTATTTTTGAATATTTTGTCTTGATAATAAAAAAATAAATTCGTTATTTCCGTCAACTCATTTCATAACATATCCTAAGGCTGATAGGTAAAACTGAGTTTTTGCAAACCTTCCTGAACCTCAGGGCACGACATAAAAAGATTCCATAACAAGCCGGTACGGTAATTTTCAATCATTACAATGATAGGGCCCTGGTCAATGGCCAGGTAATTATCAGCATACCAGTTCATCGATTCATTAAAAGCATCGTAAAATCCGTATTTTCCCCATAATTTTCCGTTAAAATCATAGTAAAAATGCCTTAAAGCTTTCATGGAATATTCCGGAGTATAAGGAAATGATGATAAAGCTGCGGTGGGGGTAATAACTCCCAGATCATTTGTAGGACTGTGTGCAGAATAACCTTCATGATTATCGCTGGCAGTTAATCCCCAGCAATTTTCGGCATATCCTTTATAATGTTTAGGATTCTTTATACAATATTCCCGGTTAATCAATGTATGGTTGACATTCTGAGTCCAGTAACTGGCATAAGCATCAGAAAGTCCTTTCGGGTTTAAGCCCAGAAATGAATAATGTGTAAAAAATAAAGGTCCGCCGTAATCGGGTCCGAGCGGTAATTTCCAGTTCTGAAAATAAGTGTTTCCGTTAAAGAAATCATTACCTGAGGCCCAGCCTTTATGATAAACAGAGGCTTTGATGCCGTGAGTAGGAGAGGAGGCTGCCAAAACATACGTAATTAGGGCTTCGTTATAACCTTTGATCTCGTGGTTGATCGTCCATTGATAATCAGGAGACCAGTGCCAGGTCAGTACCTCTTTATGGTTGGTGTACCAGTTCCATTCTACTTCCTTCCACAACTGATTGATATTTTTTCTTAACAATATTTCATCATCATCATTTCCGTTAAAATATTGGCGTGCAGTGAGTAATCCCTGAATCATAAAGGAGGTTTCCACCAAGTCACCACCGTTATCCTCTGTAAAAAAGGGCCTGACTTTACCTGTATTTCCGTTATACCAATGTGGAAAAGCTCCGTGAAAACGATCACCATTCAGTAAAAAATTGGTTATTTTTAGAAGTCGTTTAATCGCCTGATCCCTAGAAATATAACTTCTTTCCACTCCCACAATGATAGCCATAATACCAAAACCGCTTCCGCCAGAGGTTACAATATCTTTTCCTTCACCGTTATAAGCATTAGGATCGGATCTTTCCAGCGCCATTCCACTGTTTTTATGGGCAAAATCCCAAAAATATTTAAAGGTTTGCTCCTGAACAAGATCCAGTAATTCTTCATCATTAAGTTGTTGTGAAGAGGGACTCTGATCTGTTTGAGAACAGGAAGTATTCAAACTTAGCAAGAGAAAAAGGAGGATGAAAGAATTTTTTTTAAAATATGTCACTTTAAGAATTGGTTTTAATATCAGGTAACGAAGTTAGATATTTCTTTTTAAATCAGAGCTGGATAAAAATCTTTAACAATTTTTATTTTTTTATTTGAAGAAGTAAGTAAATAGATTATATTTGCATCCGCAATTAGAATAGTTGCGAAAATGGTGGTTGTAGCT
>JANTGS010000109.1 GCA_024762795.1 Flavobacteriaceae bacterium
ATGCCGACAGGCAGGGGTGTGTCAATCAATTTTCCATATAAAATTTAAAATGTCGATAACTTTTATTGTGTGATTATATAAAGCATTGTATTTTTGGGGAATTATTTTATTCCGGTGATAAATTATATAGAGCAACTTAACGAAGCCCAGAAACAGGCCGTTCTTCATAAGGACGGGCCCATGATCATTATTGCCGGTGCTGGTTCAGGGAAGACCAGGGTACTTACTTTTCGTATTGCTCATCTGATGCAAAAGGGGGTTGATCCTTTTAATATTCTCGCCCTTACGTTTACCAATAAAGCGGCAAGAGAAATGAAAAGCAGGATCTCTCAGATCGTCGGTCAGAGTGAGACAAAAAATCTATGGATGGGAACTTTTCACAGTGTTTTTGCCCGGATTTTAAGAAGTGAAGCAGAAAAAATCGGATTTCCATCTAACTTTACTATTTACGATACGCAGGATTCTGTACGTTTGATCACTTCGATCATCAAAGAGATGAATCTGGACAAAGAGCGCTATAAAGCCAAGCAGGTTTTAGGCCGTATCTCACAATATAAGAACAGTCTGATCACCGTCAGGGCCTACTATAATAATCCGGAACTGGTAGAAGCTGATAAAGCTTCGGGACGTCCAAAACTCGGGGAGGTTTATAAAGCCTATGTGGAGCGATGTTTTAAAGCAGGAGCGATGGATTTTGATGATCTGTTGCTGAGAACCAATGAATTATTAACACGTTTTCCGGATGTGCTGGCAAAGTATCAGGATCGTTTCAGGTATATTCTGGTAGATGAGTATCAGGATACCAATCATTCACAATATTTAATTGTAAGAGCTCTTGCCGATAGATATCAGAATATTTGTGTGGTTGGTGATGACAGTCAGAGTATTTACGCCTTTCGTGGAGCCAATATTCAAAATATTCTGAATTTTCAGCGAGATTATGATAATGTCAGGCTGTTTAAACTGGAACAGAATTACCGGTCTTCGCAAAATATTGTCAATGCGGCAAATTCTGTAATCAACAAAAATAAGACAAAACTGGAAAAAGAGATCTGGACAGCCAATGATTCAGGAGATAAAGTGAAAGTTATAAGAACTTTATCGGATGGGGAAGAAGGCAGGTTTGTAGCTTCTTCCATTTTCGAAAATATGATGCAAAATCAGTTAAAAAATTCTGATTTTGCCGTATTATACCGCACCAATGCGCAATCACGTTCTATAGAAGATGCCCTGCGAAAAAAAGATATTCCATATAGAATTTATGGCGGATTATCATTTTATCAACGAAAAGAGATCAAAGATGTACTGTCTTATCTGCGTTTACTGGTCAATCCTAATGATGAAGAAGCTCTTAAAAGAGTGATCAATTATCCCGCAAGGGGAATCGGGCAGACTACCCTTGAAAAGCTTACTGTTGCAGCAGATCATTTTAATCGTTCTATTTTTGAGATTCTGGAGAATTTAGATAAAATTGAGTTAAAGATCAATTCCGGCACAAAATTAAAACTACAGAATTTTGTTACCATGATCAAAAGTTTTCAGGTGGAATCTCAAAAAATGAATGCTTTTGAAATAGCTGATCAGATCGTTAAAAAAACCGGTTTGATCAGAGATATTGAAAAAGAAGGAACACCTGAAGCGGTCAGCAGGGTAGAAAATGTTCAGGAGCTTCTTAACGGAATTAAAGATTTTGTGGAAACTCAACTGGAAACCGGCGAAGACGTTTCTCTTTCTTATTTTCTTGAAGATGTAGCCCTGGCTACCGATTTTGACAAAGAAAAGGATGATAAACCCAGAGTTTCTCTGATGACTATTCATTTGGCCAAGGGTCTTGAGTTTCCGTATGTGTATATCGTAGGCCTTGAAGAAAATCTGTTTCCTTCTGCCATGAGCATGAATACCCGCTCAGAGATAGAGGAAGAAAGGAGATTATTTTATGTGGCCTTAACCCGGGCGGAGCAGCAGGTCTTTTTAACTTATGCCGAATCTCGTTACCGCTGGGGAAAGCTCATTGATTGTGAGCCGAGCAGGTTTATAGAAGAAATAGATGAAAAATTTATTCATTTTGAAGCTTCAAAACAAGTGCCTAAACAGATGAATAAGTTTGTAGATGAAGATATTTTTGGCAGTGTACCCCAGGACAGAATACGCTTTAAAAAACCAGTCGAAAGAAAGCCCGTTAAAACTACAAAAAAGCCTGTTAGAAGAGCTGAAAATCATCCGGATAGATCTGCCCCTAAAAATTTAAAGAAGGTCAGCAGTGTTGCAGGTAAGAATAATAACCTTTTCGATTCGAATCTCAGGGTAGGAAATATTGTTGAACACGCAAAGTTCGGTAAAGGAGAAGTATTACAAATTGAAGGCTCAGGTAATGATGTTAGAGCATTGATAAAATTCAATTCGGTGGGTGTCAAAAACCTCCTGTTAAGATTCGCGAAATTAAAAATTTTAGGATAAAACAATAGGCTTTATCTTAAATAATCGTTAATTTGCAGTTAATTAAAAAATCAAAGATTTAACGTGATAGATTTAGAATATAATTCGGAAAGAGAACTTCTCAGAATTCCTGAATATGGAAGGCATATACAAAAATTGGTCAATCATTGTGTGACCATTGAAGATCGCGAGGAGCGTAACAAAATGGCATTAGCCATTATAGATGTGATGGGAAATTTACAACCTCATTTAAGGGATGTACCTGATTTTCAACATAAATTGTGGGATCAGCTTTATATTATGTCTGATTATAAGCTCGATGCAGATTCTCCTTTTCCAAAACCTTTAAGAGAAGTTCTTCAATCAAAACCCGAGCCTTTGAATTATCCTAAGGCGGCCTCTAAATATCGTTTTTACGGAAATAATATCCAGATCATGATCGATACAGCAAAGACCTGGGAGGAGGGAGAAATGAAAGATGCATTGGTGTATACTATTGCCAATCATATGAAGAAATGTTATCTGAACTGGAATAAGGACACAGTTGAAGATAGTATTATTTTCAGGCATTTACATGAATTATCCGATGGCGAAATTGATCTTATTGATCAGAATGAAGAACTCAGCGAGAGTAAGAATTTAATGCGTAAGAAGATTGTGAAAACAACTCACAATAAAAATTCATACAACCAGAAAAATTACAAGAAGACCAATAAAAGGAAAAAATAAATTTTCTTAAACCTCTAATAATGGCTGTATTTAAAATAGAAGGTGGGCATAAACTTCACGGTGAGATTACCCCACAAGGTGCCAAAAACGAAGTACTTCAGATTCTTTGCGCTACCCTTTTAACTCCGGAAAAAGTAACCATCAGTAATATTCCCGATATCAGAGATGTGAATAAGCTGATCTATATTTTGGGAGAGCTGGGTGTGAAGATAGAAAAACTTAGTCCTGATACCTATACTTTTCAGGCCGATGATTTAGACCTGGATTATCTGGAATCGGTAAAGTTTAAAGAGGAAGGAAGCTCGCTTAGAGGTTCTATTATGATCGTCGGGCCTTTATTAACCCGTTTTGGAAGAGGATATATTCCACGACCGGGAGGAGATAAAATTGGAAGAAGGAGGCTCGATACGCATTTTGAAGGTTTTATCAAGTTAGGCGCAAAATTCAGATACAACAAAGAGGAACATTTTTACGGGGTTGAAGCAGAAAAGTTAAAGGGTACCTATATGCTTTTAGACGAAGCATCGGTTACCGGAACAGCCAATATTCTAATGGCTTCGGTCCTTGCCGAGGGAACAACGATAATATACAATGCAGCTTGTGAACCTTATATTCAGCAATTGAGTAAAATGCTGGTTAAAATGGGGGCAAATATTGAAGGACTAGGATCAAATCGCCTGACTATCCACGGTGTTAAAAGTCTTAAAGGTTGTGAGCATAGAATTTTGCCGGATATGATAGAGATTGGCAGTTGGATAGGAATGGCTGTGATGACACAATCGGAACTAACCATTAAGGAGGTAAGCTGGGAAAACCTGGGGCAAATCCCCGACGTTTTTAGAAAACTTGGTATTGTACTTGAAAAGAAAGGTGATGATATTTATATACCGCAGCAGGAAACTTACAGAATACAGAATGATCTTGATGATTCTATCCTGACGATCTCTGATGCACCCTGGCCGGGATTTACCCCCGACCTGTTGAGTATTGTACTTGTTGTGGCCACACAGGCAAAAGGAAGTGTGGTCGTTCATCAAAAAATGTTTGAAAGTCGCTTATTCTTCGTGGATAAATTGATCGATATGGGGGCTAAAGTGATACTGTGTGATCCGCACAGAGCAACTGTTATCGGTTTAAATCATGAATCAAATCTCAGAGGAGCAAGAATGAGTTCTCCCGATATCAGGGCAGGAATTTCACTTCTGATCGCAGCTTTATCAGCTGATGGTACCAGTATTATTCAGAATATAGAACAAATCGACAGAGGCTATGAACGTATCGATGAGCGTTTAAGAGCTTTAGGGGCGAAAATTGAAAGAGTAGAGGACTGACCCTAACAAAAACCTGTATTTTTAGAGAGAATAAATTAGTGACAATGTGTCACAAAAAAATGCTTGGCAATGATTTTGCATAGGTGTAGCGAAGTGTATTAAAATTTTAGAAAGATGAATGATAAAAAAGATATAAAAAAAGAATTTGAATCAGAAGAGATGAAAGATTCTTTTGATAATAATAAAGAAGAGGGGCAAGACATTGAAAATCAATATGATGATCAGGTGTCAGAGCAAAAAGACACGGACAAAACAGAAATTCTGGAAACTGAATTGCAAAAAGAAAAGGATAATTTCTTAAGGCTATTTGCAGAATTTGAAAATTATAAAAAGAGAACTTCCCGTGAACGTATAGAGCTTTTTAGTACCGCTAATAAAGAATTAATGACAGCTTTGCTGCCTATACTTGATGATTTTGACAGAGGTTTAAAAGAGATCGAAAAATCATCAGATAAAGCCTTATTGGATGGTATGAAGCTGATTTACAGTAAATTTAAAAATACGCTTATTCAAAAAGGCTTAACAGAAATTGAAGTAAAACAAGGAGATGCGTTTGATGCAGATATCCATGAAGCTATTTCGCAAATACCGGCTCCTTCAAAAAAATTAAAAGGTAAGATCATTGATGTGGTTGAGAAAGGTTATAAACTGGGAGAAACTATTATACGTTTTCCTAAAGTTGTAACAGGTAGTTAAATAAAGATTAATAAAAGTTGTTATAACTTTTCAGAGTAAGGAAGAAATGAAAAAAGATTATTACGAGATACTGGGTGTGACAAAATCATCAACCACGGTAGAGATCAAAAAAGCCTACCGAAAAAAGGCGATAGAAAATCACCCTGATAAGAATCCGGGAAATAAAGCCGCTGAAGAGCGCTTTAAAGAAGCTGCAGAAGCCTATGAAGTTTTAAGTGATCCGGATAAAAAGGCCCGTTATGATCAGTTTGGTCATGCTGCATTTGAAAATGGTGGCGGAGGCTATGGCGGATTCAGCGGAGGCGGAATGAACATGGAAGATATCTTCAGCCAGTTTGGAGATATTTTTGGAGGTCATTTTGGCGGTGGATTTGGTTTTGGCGGTGGTTCAAGACAGGCCAGGGTAAAAGGGAGTAACCTGCGTATCCGTGTAAAGTTAGAGTTAGAAGACATTATTAATGGTGTTGAGAAAAAAGTAAAGGTAAAAAGAATGGTTAAGGCCAAAGGAGTTACCTATAAAACCTGTTCTACCTGTAAGGGAACAGGGAATGTTACTCGTATTACCAATACAATTTTAGGAAGAATGCAAACGGCTTCAACCTGTCCTGCTTGTAAAGGTGCCGGAAAGGTCGTTGACCACCGTCCTGCAGGAGCAGATGCTCAGGGCATGGTTTATAAGGAAGAAACTATTCCAATCAATATACCGCCAGGTGTAACCGATGGGGTACAGTTGAAAGTATCAGGTAAAGGAAATGAAGCTCCAGGTAATGGAATTCCGGGTGATATTTTAGTTGTTATACAGGAAGTTCCTCATAAAAAATTAAAGCGGGAAGGAACTAACCTGCATTATGATATGTATATCAGTTTTTCTGAAGCGGCCATGGGTACTAACAAAGAAATTGATGCTTTAAGCAGTAAGGTAAGGATCAAAATTGAAGAAGGAACACAATCCGGAAAGATCTTACGTCTAAGAGGTAAAGGATTGCCAAGTCTGGAAGGATATGGCAGAGGAGATTTGCTGGTGCACATCAATGTATGGACCCCTCAGAAATTATCAAGGGAGCAAAGAGATTTCTTTACCAGGATGAAAGATGATCAGAATTTCATTCCCGATCCTTCAGAAAAAGAAAAATCATTTTTTGAAAAAGTAAAGGATATGTTCTTATAAATCAGTAGATTTATTTTAAGCATTTCTTTAAATTTTAGATATTTATCTTTATATTTGAGTTGCTGAATGCAAAAGTGTTCAGCAACTTTTTCTTTTTCATAGCAATTTTCCCACTCTAAATCTTAGAGTGGGTTTTTATTTATTTGAAAATCAGATATTTAAAAAATATTGTTCTATTCTTAAAAAAAATGATAATTTTTTATTAAAAACCCATATTTATATGTAAATTTACAATTCCAATTATATTACTATTTATAGTAATATTCTTTTTCATAGCAATTTTCCCACTTTTGTTTTTCAAAAGTGGGTTTTTTTATATTTGGAATGATCATTGATATAATTATAAAGCAGGTCGTCTTATCGCTTTGTTCAAAACAAAGAGGAAAGTCCGGACACCAAAGAGTAGCATAGCGGATAACATCCGTCGTCACGTTTAAATGTGAAAGGACCAGTGCAACAGAAAGAATGTACAGTGAGGCTGTAGTGAAATCAGGTAAACTCTATGCGGTGCAATGCTAAATAGGTTGGAGTGCTGTTTTTCAGATAAGAGTTACTCGCTCAATTCCAATGGGTAAGCAGCTAAAGTTACAGGGTAACCTGTAACGCAGATAAATGATAAGAGTTCTGAAACTTTCAGAATACAGAATCCGGCTTACAGACCTGCTTTTTTTAAGCGTTTTTCATTTGAGTTGTATTTGTCTTCGTTTAAAAAATTGTGTTATTTTTATCAATTCTATTCATCAGTAAGTTTTGAGCTATTTTTTATTATTAAATTCGTAATTTGTTTATCAAATATCAACAGTTTTATAATAAATAAATAATAATATAAGCATCTGTTAAAAAATCAAAAATATTTACATAAACTTTTTGTTAATATTTAAATTTACATGTAATTTTTGTAAATTTGTAAAAATTCAATAATAAATTAATTATTTAAACTCATAGTATTA
>JANTGS010000110.1 GCA_024762795.1 Flavobacteriaceae bacterium
AAATATATAGTATAATATAACTGTTTGGTAATTTAAACATGATTTTAATCCGTTAAAAGATATAAAATGCTGAAATACAATAAATTAATTTTCAATTAAAAGTCAAGACTTATCTTAACAAAAAAAAGAAATTTAAGTCGGTTTTCACTGTTCATTTTGAAATAATATTTTATTTTTGCGCAATTAATTAATAATACGATGGCTACATATAAAAAGAAAAGTACTAAAGCAAAAAAACAGGTACATATTGAAGATCACAGTGCGACGGCAGAAGTTTTTAACACTTTAGATGAAACAGCTTCCAGATCGGAACAGTGGCTTGAAAAAAATCAGAAACCTATATTTATTGGACTTATAGCTGTTACCCTTATAATTCTTGGGTATATGGCCTATAACAATTATATTCTTGAACCTAAAGAAAAGGAAGCCGCAGATGAGCTTGCTTTCCCAAAAGAATATTTTGAAAAAGCCCAGAATACAGCGGTATCTGTTGACTCCCTTTATACGCTGGCTCTTAACGGAGCCAATGGAAAATACGGATTAATAGATATTGTTGATAATTACGAAGGTACAAAGGCCGGAAATATTGCTAAATATATGACCGGAATTTCTTACCTGAAACTGGGAGAGTATGATAAAGCAATAGAATATCTGAACAAATTTAAATCGGAAGATGAAATCCTGGCTGCTTTAGCCAAAGGTACTATAGGTGATGCTTTTATAGAGATCAATCAGCCCGATGATGCTTTAAAATATTATACAGAGGCTGCCAATTTGAGAGATAATGAATTTACTACACCATTATACCTTTTTAAAGCAGGTAATACAGCTATGGATCAAGGTGACTACGATAAAGCAATAAAACTTTATACCCGAATTAAAGAGGACTACTCAAAATCTGACGAAGCAAAAATGGTAGATATTTTAATTCAGAGAGCTGAAATAGCTGCCGGCAAAAAATAATATCACTTTATGGCAACAACTGATTTATCAGCATACGATAAAAACACAATCCCAAATGCGAAAGATCTTCGGTTTGGGATTGTTGTTTCTGAATGGAATTCTGACATTACTGAAAATCTATTTAAAGGTGCTTTCGATACACTTATAGAACATGGTGCTTTAAAAGAAAACATCACAACACTTTATGTACCTGGAAGTTTTGAACTGGTATATGGCAGTAAACATCTTATCGAAAATCATAAACCTAATGCCATTATTGCTATTGGAAACGTAATTCAAGGAGAAACCCGTCATTTTGATTATGTTTGCGAAGCTGTTAGTCAGGGAATCAAAGATATCAATATAAAATACGATGTTCCCACTATTTTCTGTGTCCTTACCGATAATAATAAACAACAATCCATTGACCGTTCGGGAGGAAAACTCGGAAACAAAGGTATTGAAAGTGCTGTAGCTGCAATTAAAATGGCCGCTTTATCTCTTGCCTAAGTATTCAGATCACTGCTGTTTATTCTTCTGAAAAAAAATATAACAATTCATTCTCATGGATTTTATGTAAATTTACGGCAATTAATAAGACCTATTTTTAACGATTTTAATTAAGTGGTTCAATTTTTGTTAAGGTAGAAATACTCACTAAAAAATATATGTTATGGGATTTGCTAAACGTACCAATAAAAAATTTGATTATACACCCAGATATTATAAAGGCGAGGGTAATCCTTTTAAAATAGAACACACTTTTGATCAGTTTAGAAAAGTGGATACTAATAAGAAAAGTCTAAAACAAAAATTCAATCTGGCCATAGATGATCTCAAAACACCACAAAACAAACAATCTACACGAATCATAGTTTTTGTAGTAACACTTTTAGTATTTATCTTTCTGTATATAATCGATTTTGATCTGTCTATTTTTAGAACAAAATAACAATGTCCGATATCATTCAGTTACTCCCCGATAATGTAGCCAATCAGATCGCTGCCGGAGAAGTTGTGCAACGCCCGGCTTCTGTTGTAAAAGAACTGATGGAAAATTCTGTCGATGCCGGAGCAGATCATATCAAACTCATTATCAAAGATGCCGGAAGAACCCTGGTTCAGGTTATTGATAACGGTACCGGAATGAGTCAAACCGATGCACGATTGGCTTTTGAACGCCATACTACCTCAAAGATCAGATCAGCAGAAGACCTTTTTAATTTACATACCAATGGTTTTCGGGGTGAAGCTCTTGCCTCTATCGCTGCTATCGGACATGTAACACTAAAAACAAAAAAAGAGGATGAAGAGCTGGGCACCCTGATACAGATCAATGGAGGAAAGTTAATCTCTCAGGAAATGATTACAAAACCCGTGGGTACAAGTATCGAAGTGCGAAATCTTTTTTACAATATTCCCGTAAGGCGTAATTTTTTAAAATCAAATACAGTAGAAACCCGGCATATCATCGATGCTTTTCAACGAGTAGCTCTTACTTATCCGGATATAACTTTTTCTCTTATACATAATGACAATGAGATCTTTAACCTACCTTCAGGAAATTTAAAGAAAAGAATTGTAAATATTTTCGGAAAAAAGATCAATGAAAAACTAATTCCGATTTCAGAAGATACTGAGATCCTTAAAATTGAAGGATTCGTTGCCAAACCTGAATTTGCAAAAAAGAAAAGAGGAGAACAGTTTTTCTTTGTCAACGGGCGATTTATTAAAAATGCTTATTTACATCATGCATTAGTCAGTGCTTTTGAAGGCTTGCTCCCTAATGCATATCATCCCTCCTACTTTTTGTACCTGAGCGTTCCTCCGGCAAGTATAGATATCAATATTCATCCCACAAAGACCGAGATCAAGTTTGATAACGAGAGAGACCTCTATGCTATTATCCGGTCAACCATCAAGCACAGCCTCGGACAATTCAGTGTTGGACCTGTTCTTGATTTTGATAAGAATCCGACGCTTGAAACTCCCTATTCCTATAAAAATAAAAATATCAACAGTCCGAAAGTCATTGTCGATCCCGGGTTCAACCCTTTTGAAAGCAAAACCGAAGGAAAGATCAATTTTCCTAAAAAAGAAATAAAACAGAACTGGGAGGCCATCTATACCGAAGCCGATAAACCTGTTCAAAATGATATATCAAATCAAGAAAAGAATTCTTTAGATCTTTTTAAAGAAGAAAGAAATTCACAAACCACCTATCAGATCCACCAAAAATATATTGTAAGCACTATCAAATCGGCCATGGTACTGATCGACCAGAATTCAGCACATCAGCGAATCCTGTACGAAGAATATCTGGAAAAAATTACCGTTACCGGCATTGGAAGTCAGCAATTACTTTTTCCCAAAGAAATATCCTTCAGTAAAAATGATACCGACATTCTGAAGGAGATCAAAATTGATATGGAAAGCTGTGGAATCTTTTTTGAGATCAAAAATAATGAAACTATCAGTATCACTGCAATACCTCTTTCTCTAACCGAAGTCCAATTGCTCCCTTTGTTTGAAAATATTTTAGAGAATTATAAGAATGGTGTTCCTGAAAGCAGTTTTAGCCAGTTGGACAGCATTGCAAAAAGTATGTCGAGAAGTGCCGCCATTAAAAAAGGTGTAAAACTAAACCAAAAAGAACAAGAAGATATTGTAAATAAACTATTTTTGTGCAAAGAACCCAATTTTTCCCCTTTTGGTCAAAGAACCTATATTACCATTAGTCTGGAAGAACTTGAAAACAAATTTAATCAATAAAATATGGGAAAACTTACTACCGCAGTTAAAAATCTGATCATTATCAACGTATTCTTTTTTGTGGCTTCACAATATGTTATGCCTCAAATGTACGAATGGTTCTCTCTGTTTTTTCCAAAGAATGAACATTTCGGAGTCTGGCAAATTGTGACCCATATGTTTATGCATGGCGGATTTATGCATATTCTTTTCAATATGTACGCCCTGTGGGCTTTTGGCTCACCGCTGGAGCAGATGTGGGGAACAAATAAATTCTTTTTCTTTTATTTTTCAGCAGGTATTGGTGCTGCACTGATCTATACCGGCGTAAATTATTTACAGTTCAATACTGTTTATAATGATTTGATAAATGGCGGATTAACCGATGGAAATATCCAGCAAATATTGACAACAGGAAAATATGACGATTCAATTCTGGCCTATGTTTCTCAAAAGAATCTAACCGATCTTTTTCAAATCTATCATACACCGGCCGTAGGGGCTTCCGGAGCAATTTATGGCGTTCTGGTAGCTTTTGGTATGACCTTCCCAAATGCAAAGCTGGCTTTGATCTTCTTCCCGGTACCTATTTCGGCAAAATATTTTATCCCCGGGCTCATAGCTATCGATCTGTTTTTAGGATTGGGAGGTTCTTCCCTTTTTGGAAGTACCGGAGTTGGAATTGCCCATTTTGCCCATGTTGGAGGTGCTATTATTGGTTATATCATGATGAAATACTGGCAAAAGAATCAATTCAACAATAACAGGTGGAATTAAAGAGTTATAGAATTGATGGATTTTAAAGATCTTAAATATAAATATGAATATGCCAATATTGTGATCAAGATCATCTACATCACAGTGGTTGTATTTATCATTACATATCTTTTAAACACACTTGCTTTTCTGTTTCAGGGAGGAGATAATTTTGTGATCAACTGGTTTGCGCTCAGTCCTGATTTTAATGAATTACTCTACAAACCCTGGACGATCATTACTTACGGATTTCTGCACAGTGGGATCCTGCATATACTTTTCAACTTGTTGGTATTGTATTATGTAGGAAATATTTTTATGAATTTTTTCAGTAAAGAACAATTTTTAACCTATTATTTTTCCGGAATTTTTGTTGGAGGCATTATTTTTATGCTGAGTTATAATTATCTTCCCGGTTTAGGAACCGGAAACAGTGTTTTGGTTGGTGCCTCTGCGGGTGTAACTGCAATTCTCGTTGGTCTGGCAACTTATATTCCGAATTATGCACTGCATTTTCAGTTTATCGGCAGAGTTCCTTTAAAATATCTTGCGATCTTCTTTGTGGCCTTGGATGTTATCCAGATTCCTGATGGCAATGCAGGAGGCCACCTGGCTCATTTGGGAGGTGCTCTGATTGGTTTTTTGCTGACAAATAATTTGAATAAGGGAGAAGATATGATAAAAATATTCAGTAATTTATTTAAACCTAAAAAACCAAAACCCTTTAAAACAGTTCATAAAAAGAAAACTGCCTATTATGCAAAAAGACAAACAACAGAGCACCAGAGAAGGGTTGATAGCATTTTAGAAAAGATAAGTAAATCAGGGTATGAAGCTTTGAGTAAGGAAGAAAAAGACTTTTTGTTTAAAGCAGGTAAAAATTAAGATGAGGTGAAGAATTTGTCATTTTTTAATAAAATCATTTTTTTGATCAATAACATCTTCGCATTGTTGTTCCTGGCCTCTTTTGCTATTCCGTATATTGCTCCTAAAACTTTTCCTCTGCTCTCCGTATTAAGTCTTGCTGTTCCTTTTCTCATTCTTATTCATATAATCTTTATTATTTACTGGTGGATCATTGGAGTTAAAAAACAATTTTTACTCTCGGCCTTATGCATTACTTTGTCGATCTTATTTTCATATTTCCCTTACAAGTTCAATTCTAAAAAAGTGGTAAGTGGAGATGATCTCGCAGTAATGAGTTATAATGTAAGGATGTTTAACCGCTATAAATGGATCGACATTGAGAATATACCCGGTAAAATAAACGACTTTGTGAAAAAGGAAGACCCCGATATTTTATCCGTTCAGGAATATTATGTTACCAACGAATTTAAAATTGATTATCCTTATAAATATGTTGTTCTGGACGAAGAAAAACACAATACGGGTCAAGCCCTATTCTCTAAATACAAAATTGTTAACAAAGGCTCTCTAGATTTTAAAGATACCAATAACAATGCTATCTTTATAGATGTTATCAAAGCAGCCGATACTCTTAGGATCTATAATATTCATCTCGAAACTACCGGGATCAAACCCAGTGATGAGCTTATTGGCGAAGAAGAATCAAAAAGAATGATTGGCAGAATCAGTAAATCCTTTGTCAAACAACAGGATCAGGTGGAAAAAATTGGTATTCACAAAAACAATTGTGCTTATAAGGTAATTATAACCGGTGATTTTAACAATACAACCTACTCCTGGGCCTATCACCATATCAAAGGAGATATGAAAGATAGTTTTTTAGAAGCAGGAGAAGGGTTTGGAGGCACCTACAATTTCCATAATTATCCGCTAAGAATTGATTTTATTCTGGTTGACGAAAAATTTAATGTCAATCAGTTTACCAATTTTGACGTAGACTATTCCGATCACTTTCCGATCATGGCCAGAATAAGTCAATAATACCCGATCAAAACTCATAATCCCTCTCGACTTTACAAATACGGATCTTATAATTTTTATACCATTTTTCCTTTCCGGATTTTTGAGCCTGCTGATGATCTGCATTTATTCTCCATTTCATTATAGATTCAACATCTTTCCAGTAAGAAATGGTAATACCTATTTCCTCTCTGGCTGATTCCACCCCTAAAAAGCCTTCTGATTCTTTGGCTAAGTCAGTCATTTTTTTAGAAGTTTCGGCATAACCTTCATCTATATCGGTACGAGATGATGTGAAAATTACTGCATAATACGGTGGTTTGGGTGTTTTTGCTATCATAATATTATTGTATTTTTGCGAACTTTAAAGATACAATAATGCAGAAAGAAAAAAAAGTAGCTTTTTATACTTTAGGATGTAAGCTTAATTTTTCTGAAACGTCAACCATTGCCAGGAATTTTAAAAATGATGGTTTTAAACGGGTTGATTTTGAAGAGGAAGCTGATATTTATGTGATCAATACCTGTTCGGTTACCGATAATGCCGATAAAAGATTTAAAACCATTGTAAAAAATGCACTGAAAACAAATGAAAATGCATTTATCATTGCCATTGGATGTTATGCCCAGCTTAAACCGGAAGAACTGGCCAAAGTAGGTGGTGTAGATATGGTTTTAGGGGCTACCGAAAAATTTAAAGTAACCGATTATATCAATGATCTGACAAAAAATGAGATCGGAGAAGTACACTCCTGCGAGATCGAAGAAGCCGACTTTTATGTAGGATCCTACTCTATTGGCGACAGAACCCGGGCATTTTTAAAAGTTCAGGACGGATG
>JANTGS010000111.1 GCA_024762795.1 Flavobacteriaceae bacterium
TCACATTTAATACTTCATTTTCACAATCTGACAAATTATTACAAATCTCTAAAAGCGGACATACTTTTGAAATGGCTGATGGTACAGCCTTTTTTTGGTTGGCAGATACAGCCTGGGAATTATTTCACAGACTAAATAAAGAAGAAATTGACCATTATCTTAAAAAAAGAAAATCACAAGGATATAATGTTATTCAGGCAGTGGTTTTACCCGAAATTAAAGGTTTAACAGAACCAAACAGATATGGAGAGATTCCTTTGATCAATAGAGATCCGGAGAAACCCAATGAAGCCTATTTTAAAATTATTGATTACACAGTTCAAAAAGCAGCAGCTTTAGATATGTATATTGCAATTTTACCTACCTGGGGGAGTTATTGGAGTGAAAATAAGATATTTAATAATAAAAATGCTTTTAATTATGGAAAAATCCTCGGTAAAAGATATTTTGATAATTGGAATGTGGTATGGATTCTAGGTGGAGACCGGAATCCTAAGTCAGAAACAGAATATGAGATCATAAATCAAATGGCCAGGGGTCTTAAAGAAGGAGATCATGGAAATCATATCATTTCTTTCCATCCTTCCGGCAACAACACCTCATTGTCATTTTTTCCTAATACCAAATGGATAGACTTTCATATGGCGCAAAGTGGTCATGCTCATCGTGATATGCCCAATTTCTTATATGCCATGAATAATAACCTTATAAAACCTGCTAAACCCTTTATTGATGGAGAACCAAGATATGAAGATCTCCCGGTTAAGTTTTGGGAGATAAAACTTGATGAACGGTATAAAGAAAATCCATATCCCTTAGCCGATTCATTAACCCCTTATGGTTATTTTGATGATTATGATATCCGAAGAGCCTCCTATTGGTCGGTTTTTTCAGGTGCGGCTGGCACAACTTATGGTAACGGTAGTATTTGGTGCTTTTGGGAGAAAGGACGCTATGCCCCCATAGCCATTAAAAAATCATGGAAAAAAGCTTTAAAAAGTTCTGGTGGAAATCAGATGCAATATCTTAAAAAACTAATCGAACTTTATGGAATAGATAATCTATTACCCGACAGATCTGTAATTATTGATAACTGGAGTGGATGTTCCAATTATCAGGCAGCTTTAATCAGTAAAAATAATAAGAACATACTTTTATATATCCCTGACGGAAATCCTGTAAAAGTTTCAAGAAAAAAATTAAGCGGTAAAATACTAACCTATCAATGGTATGACCCCAGAACGGGAGACTTCTCTAAAAAATATAGTGACAGTTCACCGATTGTTATGAAATTTACCCCTCCGTCTAAAGGGAAAAATAATGATTGGGTACTTGTAATTCATTCAAACAATTAAATCAATAATTATGAAAAATATCTCTTTATTAATTCTGAGCCTTTATATTTTAAACACCTCAATGATAAGATCTCAAAATATTACATTACCCCTTTGGGAAGGAAACATACCTAACTTAAAAAAAACGAATGAAAAGGAGGAAAGTTTTACAGATAACGGAATATTATTTCTTAAAAACATACAAAATCCAAATATTACTGTCTATATACCCAGTTCAAAAAAAGTAACAGGTGAAGCTGTTATTATATGTCCGGGAGGAGGGTATTGGAATTTAGCTTATAACTGGGAAGGGAGCGAAATTGCTAAAGCTCTAAATTCAAAGGGGATCATAGGAATTGTCCTTAAATATCGTTTACCTACGTCTGATAATTATATTATTAAAGAGAAATCTCCTTTGTTAGATGCTCAAAGAGCCATGCGCCTGGTTCGCTTTCATGCCGGAGAATGGGGTATCAACCCAAATAAGATAGGTATTATGGGGTTTTCAGCTGGAGGGCATTTAGCATCAACTCTTTCAACCCATTATGATCTTGGTAATCAAAGAGCTAAAGATAAGGTAGAAAAAATGAGCTGCCGTCCGGATTTCTCCATATTGATCTATCCGGTAATTTCATTTATAAAACCTTATAGTCATAAAGGATCGGCAAATGCATTATTGGGAGAAAATGCCACAGAAGAAAAATTAAAATATTATTCAAATGAATTACAGGTAACCAATAATACACCTCCTGCCTTTCTGATTCATGCAACCGATGATGAAGTAGTACCGGTTGAAAATAGTATTACTTATTTTCAGGCACTGAAAGATCATGATATTCTGGCAGAAATGCATATTTATCCTTATGGCGGACATGGTTTTTCTCTTGCAACGGGAAGAGGACATTTATCATCCTGGATCAATCGATGTACAGATTGGATTAAATACATCAATAAATAACCTCTATAATGGTTATTAAAAAAATTACAAAATGAAATATGGGTACTTTGACGATCTAAACAAAGAATATGTAATTACCAGACCTGATACTCCAAGATCCTGGACCAATTATCTTGGCAATTCCGATTTTTGCTCAGTAATCACTAATAATGCGGGAGGTTATTCTTTTTATAAATCAGCTGCACAAGGACGTTTTATGCGGGCGAGATTGAATGGCATTCCTATGGACCAACCGGGCAGATATCTCTATATTCGTGATCAGGAGACAGAAGATTATTGGTCGGCCTCATGGCAACCGGTTGGGAAATCATTGAATGATTATAAAACTACCACACGTTTTGGAACTTCATATTCGATCATTAACTCTGAATATGATCATATTGAATCGGAAGTCACTTATTTTGTGCCGTTGGGAGAGTTGTTTGAGGTCTGGAAAGTTATGATTACAAATAACGATTCAAAATCAAGAAAATTATCTCTGTTTTCCTTTGTAGAATATGCCGGAAACTGGAATGCTATTGATGATCTGGTAAATCTACAATACACCCAATATACCCTAAAAATGAATGTAGTTGATGGTATTATCGATCATGGCACCAATGTATTGATGCCTCCAGAGCCTGATAACTTTCAAAACAAGGATCAGGGTAGACATACTTTTATGGCAGTTACGGGAGCAAAAATTTCAGGCTTTGATACCGACAGAGATGTCTTTATTGGAAAATACAGATCTTACAAAAACCCTGAAATTGTTGAAAAAGGAAAATGTTCTAATAGTCTGGCTGAAGGCGACAATGGGTGTGGTACTCTTCAAACAAATCTGGAATTAAAGCCCGGGGAAACTAAAACATTTGCTATTTTGGTTGGAATTGGCAGAGCCGATAAAGAAGGTAAAGCAGCACAAATTAAATACAGTGATATAAGTTTTGTTGATGCAGAACTCTTTAAGTTAAAAGAATACTGGAAGAATAGAATTAATGGGATGACAGTAAAAACACCCGATCCTGCATTTGATAGTATGATGAATATGTGGAATCCGCACAATAACCTCATTACCTTTTCTCTATCCCGTATTGCAAGTCTGGTATATAATGGGGAGCGGGATGGTTTGGGGTATCGTGATACCGTTCAGGATTTTATGGGCATCATGCATAATATCCCGGATGATGTTGAAAAAAGACTGGAATTAATGATCTCCGGTCAATGCTCAACAGGGGGAGCATTACCGGTTGTAAAACCTTTTGCCCATCATCCGGGTAAAGAAATTCCTCCAAAAGAAGAAGAATATCGTTCAGATGACTGTTTATGGCTTTTTCCTGCAATTCAGTTATTTGTAAAAGAGACCGGAAAAACAGATCTCTATTCTCGTGTAATTCCCTATGCGGATAAAGGTAAAGATACGGTTATTGCACATTTGCGTAAAGCAATTGAGTTTAGCCTGAATCACTCTGGTAATAATGGATTTTCTTGTGGCTTATCTGCCGACTGGAATGATTGTTTACAATTGGGTAAGGATGGAGAGTCTGTATTTGTTGCCTTTCAACTTAGACTAGCACTTGATATTTATACTGAAATTTGCAACCATAATAATTTATCCGAAGAAGCAGATTGGGCTAAAAAATATTTAACTAACCTTGATAAAAAACTGGAAACCATTGCCTGGGATGGAGAATGGTATTTAAGAGCGATTAGAGCTGATGGGTTTAAATTCGGTTCCTCGGAAAATAAAGAAGGTAAAATATTTTTGAATGCACAGTCGTGGGCTGTAATTAGTGGCCATGCATCTGAAGAAAGAGCTAAAAAAGCAATGGAATCTGTTAACAAATATCTTGCTACAGATTATGGACTACAAGTATGTGATCCTGCCTTTGAAAAAACCGATTTCAATATTATCAAAGCAGTACTAATGGGAAAGGGAATGAAAGAGAATGCCGGTATCTTTAACCATATCCAGGGATGGGCTGTAATGGCAGAAGCCATGCTTGGAAATGGAAACAGAGCTTTTGAATATTATAAAAACTTTATGCCGGCAACATTTAACGAAAAAGCCGATTTGAGGGAAGTCGAACCTTATGTCCATTGCCAGTCAACTCACAGTAAATACAGTTCCAGATTTGGTAAGGGAAGAATCCCCTGGTTAAGTGGAACGGCAACCTGGGCTTATTATTCAGCAGTTCATTATATTCTAGGGATCAGACCTGATTATAACGGATTGATTGTTGACCCATGTGTGCCGGATGAGTGGAAGGAATTTACAGTTACACGAAGATTTAGAGGAAAAGATATTGTGATTCATTATTCAAATCTTCAAAAAATCCATCATGAACAAATCATTATCTCATTGAATGGAAAAAAGATCTTTGGTAATAAACTTCCTCTTCATTTACTCAAAAGCAAGAATCAAGTAGATCTTATTGTTCAATGCAAATCATAAGCCTATAAAACTTGTTTTCAAATTCTGTTATTTTATTTACTATACGTTGGATTTAATAATATTTGCCTATAATAGCTCATTATAAAAAAATTCAAGATTCATGTACCAGTCAGTTTATATCTTTTTACAATTCTTTACTACATCTTTAAAATGATTTCCTTACTATCTGCATATCCGATCCTTACAGATCTTATATGTAAATACTTCCCTCTTTGAACTGGGATAGGATGGGTATAGATATTCCAGTGATCTCTTTCGTCTATCATTGTTCCTACAGAGTCAATTCTAAATACAATATCTGATCCGGGCGTATTCCCTGTTAAAAAATATTTGCCTGATCTTAAATCAATTTCCGGTTCAAGGGTCAAGGGTTGTTTTAAACCGGGCCACATTTTTTTAAGTAATTCCCCTTCAGGGATTTTACCTTTATCATCAACTGCTTTTAGAAAACTATCTAATTTAACAGCCATTTCTTTTATTATATTCTGATATTCTTCTTTTCCAGACAAATTATGAACCTGTTCAGGATCGTTTATTACATCATAGAGTTCATATTCCGGAATCGGAGATTCAAACCAAAGCATTTGTTCTTTATTGAGTTTTTTTTCATCTCTTAATTTTAAGAGCTCGCGCATCATTGGTATTTTTTTTCGATAAGCAATATCATGATATCTGGGAATCTCAGTATAATAATTTCTTATTAAAAGATACTTCTTATTTCTAATGGAACGAACCCGGTCATAAATCTCGTCAAAACGATCTCGGGAACCGTAGACATAATTTCTTTCTTTCTCTTCATATTTTCCTAAAAATGCTCTTCCCTGAATATAATCAGGAGGTTTTATTCCGGCAAGAGAAAGAACAGTTGGTGCAATATCTGCAAATGAGATTAAACGATCTGTTCTGCCTTTGTGAAGACCTTTTGGAAAACGGATCATAAAGGGACTCCGGAGCCCTGAATCATATATCGCCCTCTTGCCTCTTGGTAATGGACCACCGTGATCACTAAAATAAAATATGATGGTTTTATCGAGAAGCCCTTCCTTTTTAAGCTCATCAAGTAGATTTCCAACTTCTTTATCAAAGAGTTCTATATTGGAATAATTTCGTGCAACATCGGTTCTTACAATTGGGTTATCCGGGAAATAGGAAGGCAGTTTAACTTTCTCCGGATCTATCCGCAAAGAATCCTTGGCATAAACCCATATCTTTGATTCATGGGTAGTAAGTGAATTAAAAATCGAAAAAAAAGGCTGATCCGGCTTCCGGTGTTTATAATGTGCCTTTTGAGAATTTTCATCAAAAGCTGACATTGGAGTAGCAAACTGCATATCTGTCTTAAACCTGTTCGTACAATAGTAACCGGCTTCTCTTAGAAATTTTGTAAATACCTTTACTTCCGGTGGAACAACAACAGCATATTGAATAACCTTATTTCCTGCAGGATCTTTTAATCCTATGTCATTATAAATCCTGTTTCCCCAACCTGTATAATCCTGACCGGTTCGCATATTGTGGGTACCAATACTAATCGGATACATTCCGGTAGCAATACAAGAACGGCTTGGAGCACATACACCAACCGGTGTAAAAGCATTGTCAAATATCAAACTGCTTTTAGCCAGTTTATCAAGGTTTGGAGTATGCGCTGTACTGTCTCCGTAGAAACTGAGATAGGGACTGATATCTTCGTTGGTAATAAAGAGGAAATTATATCTGGTTTCTACTTTATCCTTCTTCCATGTTTTCTTACAACTGATAATTGTAAATAATATCATCATAAAAAAAACTGTCTTTCGAAATACTTTCTTCATTTTAACTTTTTAACTGTTAATAACAGGTCTTTACTATATTTAACTCCCATCAAATTTATACTGCTTCCCTCAGAGTTTCTCTCTTCTTCTTTTAGTATTTTTAAATCGGAAGGATTTATCCAGTTCATTTCCCACTTGCTCTTAGAAAGTAAAAGTTTAATCTTGGCCAGAGTACCTCCTTTAAAATAAATTGCATATTCATTTCCTTTCCATGCTAATGGATAACCAGGTTCATCACTTCTTTTCCTTGGAGAAATAAACTGTCCATTATAGGAGATAAAGGATTATTTTCAATACAAAAATCTCCGGGAGCTTCGATATAATCTCCTGCATATTCTCTTGCAAGATTCAGCCCTGTTTTTTTTATGGTAATCAAATACTTCTGGTAATTAAGATCTTTATTAATTACAGCTCCATAATGTTCAGTGGAGCCAATTAAAATAGTTGGTCTTTCTTTAAAAATAAAATATTTAGGATTATCGGGATAAACACTAATTTGAGAAAAACAATTTAAAACCGAAAAAAATAAAATGGCA
>JANTGS010000112.1 GCA_024762795.1 Flavobacteriaceae bacterium
AAAAACCAAGATAGTAGCAACACTTGGGCCCGCAATCAACAACAAAGAAATGCTTGAAGAATTAATGGTACTGGGGGTTAATGTGTTCCGTATAAATTTTTCTCATGCTGAATATGAAAATGTTGCCCAATCCATTAAAGATATTCGTGAGATCAATAAAAAAAGAGGTTTTAATGTAGCCATACTTGCCGATCTTCAGGGGCCAAAATTAAGAGTTGGCGTAATGGCCGAAAAGGTTAAACTGAAAAAAGGCGATGAATTTACTTTCACAACCGTAAAATGCGAAGGAACCAGAGAAAAAGCTTATATGACCTATAAAAATTTTCCTAAAGATGTACACCCCGGAGAACAGATCCTGGTTGACGATGGGAAATTATTATTTGAAGTAATTGATACTGACAGAGATACCATTGTTAAAACAAGAGTGCTAAGAGGCGGAAAACTAAAATCTAAAAAAGGAGTTAATCTGCCAAACACAAACATCTCGTTACCGGCATTAACAAAGAAAGACAAAAGAGACGTTATTTTTGCCATTGAACAGGAAGTGGACTGGATTGCCTTATCGTTTGTAAGAACCGTGGAAGATCTGGAAATGCTCAATAATATAATCAAAGAGAATTCCGATTATAAGATCCCGGTTATAGCAAAAATAGAAAAACCCGAAGCCGTTGAAAACATCAATCATCTTGTCAGCCATTGTGATGGTTTAATGGTGGCCCGGGGAGACCTTGGTGTGGAAATACCTATGGATCAGGTGCCCGTGGTACAAAAAAGACTGGTTAAAAAAGCCAGAGAAGCAAGAATCCCTGTGATCATTGCCACACAAATGATGGAATCGATGATTACAAATCAGGTGCCTACCCGTGCAGAAGTTAATGATGTAGCCAATTCCATTATGGATGGAGCGGATGCAGTAATGCTTTCCGGAGAAACCTCTGTAGGGGAATACCCGAGAGAAGTAATTAAAAGCATGCGAAATATTATTGAAAGTGTGGAAGATTCAGGATTTATCGAGCACAATATCAAGAGTATACAATGCCTTGACGAACGATTTATAACAAAATCCATTTGTCATCAGGCTGCTTTACTTGCTAACGATATCGATGCAACAGCAATAACAACGCTAACTCATAGTGGTTATACTGCTTTCCAGATCTCAGCCTGGAGGCCAAAATCAAATATTCTCGCATTTTCCGATAACCATCGTATCCTGGCTATGCTTAATTTATTATGGGGCGTAAAAGCTTATTTTTACAACAAAGAAGTAACTACAAATGAAAGTGTTGTTGATCTGAATAAAATGACCCTCGAAAAAAATTATGCTGGAAAAGGCGATTTTGTAATCAATCTGAGCGCTATGCCGGTTAAAGAAAAGGGAATGGTAAACACCATGCGGATCTCCCAATTGTAGTTTTTATCAAATCTGATATTCGATAGATCTAAAAGATTTATCTTGTTTGGTATTCATTGGAGATCAGGTTATTTATTAACTTATTCTTTGATATTTTGTTGGTTTTAAAATTTTATTCTAATTTTATAAAAAATCAAATAATCAACAATTCCATGTCATGAGAAGAAGAGGAAATTTACAGATCAGGCTTCTAATAGGAGCTGCAATTATCATTTTTTCATTTGTAAAATATTGTTCCAGATCCGATACCAACGAGTACACCGGTAAAAAACAACATATTTCACTTAGTACCGATGAAGAAATAAGACTGGGGCTTAACAGTGCTCCTGAAATGGCCAAACAATATGGAGGCCTATATCCCGACCAGCAAGCACAGGAGCTTGTAAAAAAAATAGGGAATACTTTGGTTTCTAATACTATTGCTAAAGAAACTCCTTATCGCTATGATTTTCACTTATTGCGTGATCCTGAAACTGTAAATGCCTTCGCATTACCCGGTGGACAGGTTTTTATCACTTACGGCCTTTTTAAGCGACTTCAGAACGAAGATCAGCTGGCAGGTGTTTTGGGGCATGAGATCGGACATGTAGTGGGCAGGCATTCCGCCGAAAGAATCGCTAAAGGAGAGTTGACACAGGGGGTGCTTACAGGCGTAATGGCCGGTACAGATGCCAGTGGAGCTCAGATGGCTGCCATGGTAGCCAATGTGATCAACATGAAATACGGAAGAAATGACGAACTGGAGGCCGATCGTTTAGGGGTTAAATTTATGATCAATTCAGGGTATAATCCTTATCAGTTTATTGAAGTAATGAAGATCCTCGATGAAGCTTCCGGCGGACAAAGAGTACCGGAATTTTCTAGTACGCACCCCAGCGGACCACACCGTGTGGAAGAGATCAAAGCTGCCATTGAAGAAAACGGCTATACACCACCTCCCGGACAATAAATAACAAAATCTATGAAAAAATATATTTTACTCTTATCGGTATTTGGACTGATTTTAAGTTCCTGCAGTTCTATAAAAATCGTTGATAAACCGGTTGTAATGAATGCCAAAAGGGACAGCCTTACGGTTGAATATCTGAAAACAAGATATAATATTAACCAGAATTCTCCTACAATAGACCCTAAGATGGTTGTGGTTCACTGGACCGCAATTCCCACTCTTGAAAAAACTCTAAAAGCCTTTAATCCAGTAATGCTTCCCAACTGGCGCCCGGAAATTGCAGGAGCCAGCGCGTTAAATGTCGCAGCACAGTTTGTTGTTGATCAGGATGGTACTATCTACAGATTATTACCCGAAACCTATATGGCTCGTCATGTGATCGGTCTGAATCATTGTGCCATAGGAATTGAAAATGTTGGAGGTCTGGAAGATAAACCTCTCACCAAAAAACAATTAAAATCAGATATTAAACTGATTAAATATTTAAAAAAGAAATATCCTGAGATCAAATATGTGATTGGCCATTTGGAATATACCCGCTTTGAGAATTCACCGCTTTGGAAAGAAGTTGACCCAAACTATCGTACTGAAAAAACCGATCCCGGGGTAGATTTTATCAATTCCATTCGCAAAAAAACATCAAAATATCACTGGAAACCTGTTCCTGAAAAGAATTAACCTTTAAAATTTCCAAATTGAAAAAATTTCTCTTACTCATTGGTTTAGCCATTAGTTCTCCTTCTTTTTCTCAAAACAACAGCTTCAGTAAAGACCTGTTCCAAACCTATGATAATTACAAGGAAAAGACTCTGAACAAACGCAGGATCAAACACAATGACCTTCAACCGTTGATAGAAAAATTACGAGTTGATAAGGATTTTGAAATAAGAACACTGGGCAGATCTGTTGAGGGAAGAGAAATATCAATGATCAGTATCGGAACGGGAAAAACCAATGTTTTGTTCTGGAGTCAGATGCATGGTAACGAACCTACTGCAACCATGGCTTTATTTGATATTTTTAACTATCTGAAAAAGAACAAAGCTTTACTTAAAAATATTAAATTGCACTTTATCCCCATGTTAAATCCGGATGGTGCTGAAAGATATACACGAAGAAATGCCCTTTACATTGATATCAACAGGGATGCTGTAAGATTACAATCTCCTGAATCAAGAATTTTAAAAAGTGCCCGTGACAGTTTAAAAGCAGATTTCGGTTTCAACCTACACGATCAAAGTATATATTACAATGCTGTAAGAACTCCAAAACCGGCGACCATTTCTTTTTTAGCTCCTGCCTTTAATTATGAAAAAGACATCAATACTACCCGTGGTAACGCTATGAAAATCATTGTTCAGATGAATCAGGTGCTGCAGGAATTTGCTCCGGGACAGGCAGGGAGATATAATGATGATTTTGAACCCCGTGCTTTTGGAGATAATATCCAGAAATGGGGAACCAGTACCATTCTGGTAGAATCGGGAGGATATCCTAATGACACAGAAAAACAATTTATCCGTAAACTGAACTATATCATACTACTTACCGCTATAAAATCGATAAGCGATCAAAGCTATAAAAAGATCAATACAAGGGATTATGAAAAGATTCCGAAAAATGACCGTAAACTTTTCGATCTGAAAGTTAACAATCTGAGCTTTGAATATCTGGGTAAAAAATATACGGTTGATCTGGGAATCAATACTGTGGAAAGAGACAATAAAAAACATACCGATTTTTACAATATAGGCCGTATTGAGGATCTGGGCGATCTTTCCACTTATTACGGGTATAAAACTATCGATGCAAGCGATCTTGTTTTTAAATCCGGAGAAACCTATCCTAAAATTGTTGACAAAAAAAATCTGGAAAAGATGAATTTTGATCAGCTGGTAAAAAAAGGCTATACGGCTGTTGCCATTGATTCCATTCCAAAAAATACTGATTTCACACACTATCCCATCAATATTGTAGATATCAGGCATATGTCCATTCAAAAAAATAAGATGCCCAAACCTCCGCTCAGGCTGGGAGCCGATCCTACTTTTTTACTTTACAGGGGTAATGAAGTGGTTTATGCCATCATCAACGGATTTGTTTATGATGTAGAAAAGGGTAAGAATTATATCAAAAACGGAGTGATCAAATAAGAAAAACCTTAAAATCTTACCGTTATTTTAACACATTAGCTGTGTTTAAATATAGGATTCTTGCGTATCTTTGCAATTCAAATTTTGATAACCAATATCCTATGCAAAAAAGAACAATGTTAATCGTAATGGATGGCTGGGGAATCACTCAGGATACCCAAATTTCTGCTATCTCTCAGGCACATACTCCTTATTACAAATACCTTTTGGAAAATTATCCAAATGCAAAATTAAGAACTGACGGACTTAATGTAGGGCTGCCCGAAGGACAAATGGGAAATTCAGAAGTAGGACATATGAACCTGGGTGCCGGACGAATTGTATTTCAGGATTTCGTTAAAATAAATAATGCGGTTAAAGACGGATCTATCGCCAGAGAAAAAGTTCTGGTCGATGCATTTGATTACGCTAAAAAAAATCAAAAGAAAGTCCATTTTTTAGGCCTGCTTTCCGATGGAGGAATCCATTCTCACATCGATCAGCTTAAAGGACTGATTAAAGCCGCCGGAGAATCCGGCTTGAAAGATATTTATCTGCATGCTTTTACTGACGGAAGAGATTGTGACCCAAGATCGGGAACCGGATTTATTGAAGAAATAAATACTTTTATGGATAAATCTTACGGTAAACTGGCTACAGTGACCGGAAGATACTATGCTATGGATCGTGATACCCGTTGGGACAGAGTAAAAATTGCTTATGATGGCATGGTAAATGCCATAGGTGAAAAATCGCAGAATGCAGTGGCCTCTATGAAAAAGAGTTATGAAGAAGGGGTTACCGATGAGTTTATCAAACCCATCATCATGACTGATGATCAGGACAAACCGGTAGCCTCCATTGAAAAAGATGATGTGGTGATCTTTTTTAATTTCCGGACTGATCGTGGAAGACAACTTACACAGGTACTTACGCAGGAAGATATGCCGGATTTTGGTATGAAAACAATTCCTTTATACTTTGTAACCCTGACGAACTATAACGAAGAATTTAAAGATGTTCATGTAATCTTTGAAAAAGAAAATCTTAAAGATACCCTTGGAGAAGTACTGGAAAAAAACAACTTAAAACAGATCAGAATTGCGGAGACAGAAAAATATCCGCATGTAACTTTCTTCTTTTCCGGAGGACGGGAAAAAGAGTTTAAAGGAGAGAAACGAATTCTTTGTCCATCGCCAAAAGTAGCTACTTACGATCTGCAGCCGGAAATGAGTGCTAAAGATGTACAGGATGCCATTATCCCCGAACTGAAGAAAAAAGAAGCCGATTTTGTTTGCCTCAACTTTGCCAATACTGATATGGTAGGCCATACCGGAATTATGAGTGCTGCAAAGATCGCTGCGGAAACAGTTGATTCCTGCTTAAGTCAGGTGGTTTCTACCGCTCTTGAAAATGATTATGCCACTATCATACTTGCTGACCACGGAAACAGTGAAACCATGATCAATCCTGACGGTTCTCCCAATACAGCACATACCACCAATCCGGTACCGTTTATTTTGGTTGATAATGATTACAAGGGAAAGATCAAAGACGGAATTCTTGGAGATATTGCTCCTACCCTGTTAGATCTGATGGGTATTGAAAAACCTGAAGCCATGACACAAAAATCACTGTTATAATTTATTTATTATGAAAAAATTATCATTCATTATTTTATTGGTTTTCTTAGGATCTCAGGTCCAGGCACAATCCAATTCCGACCTTATTGGGATTCAGACTAAAGATAATTTCAAGCAACAGCCTTATGGGGAATGGTTTACTCTCGGCTATAAATCTTACATCCCTGATGCCAAGACCGTTAAAGAAATAAAAAAACATTTAAAAGGGATTACCATCATAGCATTTATGGGAACCTGGTGTGGAGACAGCAAAAGGGAAACTCCTCATTTTTATAAAATCATGGATGAAGCAGGTTTTAATTACAAAAATCTGACTATGGTTACAGTTAACAGAGATAAAGAAACCCCTGATCATCTCGAAGAAGGAAAAAATATAACCCATGTTCCTACTTTTATCTTTTACAAAAAAGGAAAAGAGATCGGGCGATTTGTAGAATATCCCAGAGAAACTCTTGAAAAAGATATTTTAAAAATTGTTTCGGGGAAACCCTATAAAAATTCTTATGAGGACTAACAAAGCTTAAATTAGCGTACTACACAATAGTATTGTCATATTTCAGTTAATAATGTATATTAGGACCATAAATAATTTCAACTGATTGAATTGAACATGTTGCCCAAAAATTCACTGATCATTGCCGTAGATTTTGACGGAACCATAGTTGAGGATAAATATCCTGATATTGGTCCTGCCCGTATCTTTGCATTTGAAACCTTGCTTGAACTTCAAAAAAAAGGACATCGTTTGATCTTATGGACATACAGATCGGGTGAAAAACTACAGGAAGCCGTTGATTTTTGTAAAAAGAACGGACTAGAATTCTACGCTGTAAACAACAGCTACCCAGAAGAAAAATACAGTAACAGAATCAGCCGGAAAATCAATGCCGATCTCTTTATTGATGACAGAAACCTGGG
>JANTGS010000113.1 GCA_024762795.1 Flavobacteriaceae bacterium
ACACAACGTAAGGTAAAAGCAAGACTTGCCATGACCGGTGAGATCACTTTACGTGGAAAAGTGCTTCCTGTGGGCGGTATCAAAGAAAAGATCCTTGCGGCTAAAAGAGCTAACATCAAGGAGATTATTTTAAGTGAAGAGAATAGAAAAGACATTGAGGATATCAAACCTGATTATGTTAAAGGACTTAACTTCTACTATGTCAATGATATGATGCAAGTGATTGATCATGCTTTACTAAAACAAAAAGTAAAGCATGCTAAAAAGCTGATTTAATTATCTTTATATAGAAAAAAAAGGGCTTCATTTTATAACGAAGCCCTTTTTTATGCTTATCACTTACTTTTACTTTTGTTTTATAAATTCAAATTCAGTAAAGTAAAAATCAGGATTAGGCACATCGATATGCAGTTTTTCAACTTCACCTTTTTTATTGAGGTCAAACCATAATTTTCCCTGGGGCAGGGAAACCAGATTCTTATCAAATCTGAAAGTAAAGATATTGTGATTCCAGTGTTTTAGTTCCGCCTTAAAGATTGGGGTAGCCAACATTTTAAAAAACAGCCTTCCCCCCGACTCGCTCACTACGACATCACCGTAATTTATATCGGTATAGGTTCCTGCATATTCTTTAAGATCTAAATGTTCCTTACCTAATTTTCCCCTCAATTCTTCATCTTTTGATCTTTCTTTTTTGCTCGTTTGTTCATCTTCAGTTTTGTATTTTAAATAATCAGCACTCCAGTCTTTACCATTATAGATTCCCGCTAAAAGCACATCAAGAGTTTTGTTAACCACAGCAGTTGGCGCCCAGTTTAAACTATTGGTTAGCACAATAATTCCAAGATCCTTATCCGGAACAAAGGTTGATTTTGAGATCATTCCATCGTATCCGCCACCATGACCAACAATCTTATAACCCTGATAATCCTGAACAGACCAACCCATCCCGTAGCCTTTAAAATTAACTTTTTCGTTATTTTTTCCAACTCCGAAAGTGGCCTGAGGTGTAGTTAATTTATTAAAGGATCTTTCAGAAAAAAAGGTTTTCCCATTTAGCTTTCCTTTGTTCAGATTCAATTGCAACCATTTGGCATAATCATTTACCGATGAGATCAAAGCACCGGCAGGAGCAATATTGTCCCAGTTTACCCATTTGATCTCATAATGTTTCCCGTCTTCATAAAAATAAGGAGTTGCCACATTTTTTGCACCCGCGATCTGATTGACCGAGGTCAGCGTACGATTCATCTTTAAAGGCTTTAAAAAATGATTCTTTACATAATCCGTCCAGCTGCTATCAGTAATCTTTTCAAGTACTTTTCCGGCAGAAAGATATCCGATATTGGAATACCCGAATTGGGTTCTGAATTCATATTCAGGTTTTAGATATTGCTGTCCTGAAATGATCTCTTCGGGAGTTTTAGTCGTGGCAAACCACAAAAGATCACCACTAAAAGTTTTTAACCCGTTCCTGTGCGTCATCAGATCTTCAACCATGGTGTGTTGCGAAGTATAATCATTATACAATCGGTAATACGGTAAAATACTTGTTACTTTATCCGTCCAGTGTAAACGGCCCTCTTCTACCAGTTGTGCAATGGAAGTAGCCGTAAAAGCCTTGGAATTAGAAGCAATAGCAAACAAGGTATTCCCGTCAACTTTTGTTTCTTTCGCAATATTTGCATACCCGTAACCTTTACTAAAAATAATCTTTTCACCATTGGTTATGGCTACTGCCATGCCCGGTATATGCCATTCATCAAGTACTTTCTGATAATATTTATCCAGTAAATCCAGTTGCTCTTTGGTTTGAGAAAAAACCGAAATCGTTAGGAAAACACTTAGCAAAAGAAAAATAGTTCTTTTCATCATTATATTTTAAATTAATGTAATTATTTATAGATCAGATACTTTGATCTGACTCTCTTAAATTTTTCAATATCAGTCTGCCATCCTTTATGGATCTCTTCCGGACTCATTCCGGCTTCGATCTGTTCTCTTAATTTCAAAGTTCCGGCATGAACCGTAAAAGTCTTACCAAAGAATTCTTTGTCTTTTGGCGTTTTATGGTAAGCATCCACAACAAAAGAAATATCAACTTTGTTCAGTTTTGGATGATGACTCAGGTCGACCCCATAACATAATTTTCCTTCAAATTTAGGATGTTTTGATCCGAAATTAGGTTGAGGAGTATAGCTGAAATCACTTTTTGGAAAGAAAGGAGCCCCGTAGCGTTGAAACTGATATTCTGTTCCTCTACCTGCATTGATCACAGTTCCTTCAAAAAATCCCAGACTCGGATAAAGATTGATAGATTTATCATTGGGTAGGTTTGGCGAAGGTCTTACAGGCAGGCTGTACTCGCTTTGATGATTGTAATTTAAAAGAGGGATCACAGTAATATTACATTGTATCCCGCCTTTCAGCCACTTTTCACCATTCACCATTTTAGCATACTCACCCATAGTCATTCCGTAAACCAAAGGAATCGGGTGCATTCCAACAAAAGATTTGTGTTCAGGCTCCAGCGTTGGTCCATCGATATAATGCCCGTTCGGGTTAGGCCTGTCCAGCACTATCATCGGAACATTTTTTTCAGCGCAGGTTTCCATCACATTGCTCATCGTGGATATATAAGTGTAAAAACGCACTCCAACATCCTGAATATCAAATAAAACCACATCAACATCCTCTAAAAGTTCAGGAGATGGTTTTCTATTCTTTCCAAATAAAGAAACAATTGGCAAACCGGTTTTGGTATCAATATCATCTTTAACATGCTCGCCGGCATCAGCCTTACCTCTAAAACCGTGTTCAGGAGCAAAAACCTTAACGATATTAATATTTAATGATCTTAAAGAATCTACCAGATGAACAAAAGAACTTCCTGCTTTTGACTCCTGCCTCGCCGGCAGGCGGGTTTGACCTCTAAAGATCACACTGGTCTGGTTGGCTACAACAGCTACTCTCTTACCTTTTAACAAGGGCAAATATTCCGGTGTACGGTTGGCTCCTACTACAATATCTTTTACAGGTTTTACCGTTAATAAAGCCTGATCTTTTGAATGGTCTTCTTTTCCTTCACAAGAAATAAGCACAGTTAAAAAAACAAAAAAGAATAATTTAGAGACTGAAATTAAATCTGTATTTTTGAACATCATATAATCTGTTATAAATTTGAATTACGAGTTATTTATTGCAAGACGCATCATTGCTTCCAAGAAAGACAAAAGTAGTGTATCTTCCCCAATTATTAAAATTTCTATCCTGGCTATTGCCATAGGAATTATCGTAATGCTTTTTTCAATTGCCACAGGGGTTGGATTGCAAAAAAAGATCAAAGAAAAGATCTCCGGTTTTAACGGTGATGTACAGATTACTAATTATGATGCTAACAATTCGAAAGTTACCTTAAATCCGGTTTCTTTAGATCAGGAGTTCTACCCTGAGTTTAAAAATGTTTCCAATATAAAGAAAATTCAGCCCTTTGCCACACTTGCCGGAATTATTCGTACACCAACAGATTTTGAAGGGATCATCTTTAAAGGTGTAGATAGCAAATACGACTGGTCATTCTTCAAAGAATATCTTAAAACCGGAAAGCTCCCAGAAATTGGCGATAAAGTAAGCAGCGAAGTAATCATCTCTGAGATCACTTCGCAAAAACTTAAGCTAAAAACGGGTGATACTTTTCATATGTTCTTTGTAAAAAATGATCCGAACAAAGCACCAAACTCACGAAAATTTAAAGTATCCGGTATCTTTAACAGCGGATTCAATGAGATCGATGAGGGCTTTATTGTTGGCGACATGAGGCATATCCAGAAAATAAACAAATGGAAAGCTGATGAAGTGGGTGGATTTGAAGTCATTTTAAATGATTTTGATAAATTGCAGCAAACCGGTTTTGACATATACAACAATATTGATTCCAGCCTTAATGCCACCACTATTTCCGAAAAATATCCCGGTATTTTTGAATGGCTCGCTCTTTTTGACACCAATATCATTGTGATCATCGGGATAATGATCATTGTAGCCGGTATCAATATGATTACCGCCTTGCTGGTTCTTATTCTGGAAAGGACCCAGATGATAGGAATTCTAAAAGCACTGGGAAACACCAACTGGAGTATCCGGAAGATTTTTTTATACAATGCAGCATATCTTATAGGGATCGGCCTTTTCTGGGGAAATCTTATCGGAATTTCTTTACTGTTGATTCAAAAACACTTTGGGATCATTAAGTTAAACCCCGAAACCTACTACGTTGATAAGGCTCCTGTTTATCTTAATCCTGAGTATATTATTTTACTGAATCTCGGAACTTTAATTCTGTGTTTGATCATGCTATTGATCCCTTCTTACATTGTCAGTAAAATTAGTCCTGTGAAAGCCATAAAATTTAACTAAATTTGCAATCCCTGAATTTTTAGCCTTTTTTGGTTAAAGATTTATCAGAAAATTAAAAAACAACTATTAAAACTAAAGAAATGAACTACGACATCATTATCATTGGCAGCGGCCCCGGAGGTTATGTTACTGCAATCAGAGCTTCTCAACTCGGATTCAAAGTAGCTATTGTTGAAAAGGAAAATCTTGGAGGAATTTGCCTCAACTGGGGATGTATTCCTACAAAAGCATTGCTTAAAAGTGCCCAGGTATACGACTATATGAAACATGTGGATGCCTACGGACTAAAAGCCAAAGAAATCGATAAAGACTTTGATGCCATTATCAAAAGAAGCAGAAATGTTGCCGACGGGATGAGCAAAGGGGTACAGTTTCTGATGAAAAAGAATAAAATTGATGTAATCAACGGTTTTGGAACGATAAAGCCGGGAAAAAAAGTTGAGGTAACTGATGCCGACAACAAAGTAACGGAATATTCGGCCGATCATATCATTATCGCAACAGGAGCAAGATCGCGAGAGCTACCTTTTATGCCAATTGATGGGAAAAAGATCATCGGATACCGTAAGGCCATGACACTGGAAAAACAACCTGAAAAAATGATCATTATAGGTTCCGGAGCCATAGGCGTTGAATTTGCCTATTTTTACAACGCTATGGGAACTCAGGTTACCATTGTAGAGTTTATGCCAAATGTGGTTCCTCTTGAAGATCTGGATGTATCAAAACAATTCAACCGATCTTTGAAAAAAGCTAAGATCAAGGTCATGACCAGTTCGAGTGTTACAGCAGTAGATACTTCGGGTAAGGGTGTTAAAGCAACGGTAAAGACCAAAAAAGGAGAAGAAGTGCTCGAGGCGGATATTATTTTATCAGCTGTGGGTATTAAATCAAATATTGAAAATATCGGACTTGAAGAGGTGGGAATCGTTACCGACAAAGACAAGATCCTGGTTAATGAAAATTACCAAACCAACATCCCCGGTTATTATGCTATTGGTGATGTGGTTCCCGGCCCTGCTCTGGCGCATGTCGCTTCCGCGGAAGGAATCACTTGTGTAGAGAATATTGCCGGATTAATACCGGAACCTATTGATTATGAGAATGTTCCCGGATGCACTTATGCCACACCGGAGATTGCCAGTGTGGGGTATACCGAAATTCAGGCCAAAGAAAAAGGTTACGATCTTAAAATAGGAAAATTTCCTTTCTCCGCCTCCGGAAAGGCAAAAGCAGCAGGAACTCCCGAAGGCTTTGTAAAAGTAATCTTTGATGCCAAATACGGTGAACTTTTAGGCTGCCATATGATTGGTGCAGGGGTAACTGATATGATCGCTGAGGCAGTTGTAGCCCGTAAACTTGAAGCAACAGGACATGAGATTCTTAAAGCCATCCATCCACACCCAACCATGAGTGAAGCAATGATGGAAGCCGTTGCAGATGCTTACGATGAAGTGATACATCTTTAAGAATTAAAAATTTAACCATTTAAGACTTTCCCATGTTGTTTGGGAAAGTCTTTTTATTTTGAAGGTTTTTGAAATGTTCTCGACTGCGCTCGAACTGACAAAGAGTTTTCATCCGACTCTGACTTAATAATGATATGTTTTACTTGAATTATTAAAAATTGAAATCTTCGAGTCAACTCATTAAATCCCGATCCCGGCCTTTGTTTTATTCCTGTCGATCTTTCCTGTTGGGGTTTCCATAAATTTCTTAACCAAAAACACCTCTTTTGGAGCTTCATACTTAGAAAGAACTTTTTTTAAGGTTTTAAGTAAAAATTGTCCCTGATTTCCTTCAATCATCAAAATAATTCTTTCACCGAGTTTGTCATCCGGAACCGAGCTGACAAAAAAACGTGAAGATATAAAAGGAGCTATCTTTTTTTCAATTTCCTCGGGAAGGATCTTGATCCCCCCGGTATTGATAATATGATCATATCTGCCCATCCACCGGAATTTATCTTCAGAAATAATTTCTACCAAATCATTGGTAACCAAAACATTATCAGCTACTTCAGGAGCATCGATCACCAGGCAAGCCCGGTTATCAGTACTGATCTTTACCTCCGGTAAAACCTGATAAAACTCCGATCTTTGATCCGTATTTAATGGCTTTACGGCAATATGCGTAATCGTTTCTGTCATTCCGTAGGTGGCAAAGATCTTTGTGGGCACGCCTTGAATTTTATCTATCAATTCTTCAGAAACCACACCCCCTCCAACAATTAGTTTTTTGATCAAACCGATCTTATCCAAAGAATGGTAAAGTTGCAAGGGTACCATTGCAGAGAAATCGTAGGTTTTATCAATATCTTGCATAGGATTTGAACTCACAGCAATTACATCCAGATTCCAGCCCAGCACCATCGCCCTGACCAGCATCATCTTTCCTGCAATATATTTAACCGGCATGCAAAGAAGAGCCGTTGTTCCTGCAGAAAGATCAAAATAGGAGCCGGTAGCCTCCGCTGAATTAATCATCTGATTTTTTCGAATTGTAATCTCTTTGGGCTTTCCGGTTGAACCGGATGTTTTTACAATGACAAAAGGCGAATCATCAAACCATTTTTCTAAAAAATAAAATAACTCTTTTG
>JANTGS010000114.1 GCA_024762795.1 Flavobacteriaceae bacterium
AAAGTATCAGCTGCCATTATGGAGAATTTTTCACCGGATATGAAGATCTTTGGATTGCCTTATTTGTTCAGAGACCGAAATCATGCATTTACAGTTTTAGATGGAGAAATTGGAAAAAGCTTACTCGATGGAGGTGTAAAATACAGGCTAAAAGGTATGGGTTATTACGATTCGGGAAGCAGGAGTTTTTATTCAAAGGACCGGCCCATAGAAAAACCGGATGATCTAAAAGGACTAAAGATCAGGGTAATGGAAAGTGTATCTGCGATGAATATGGTTAGTAGTCTGGGAGGTTCTCCTACACCGATTTCCTGGGGCGAATTGTATACGGCTCTGCAACAGGGAGTAGTAGATGGTGCTGAAAATAATCCGCCAAGTTTCTATCTTTCCCGTCATTACGAAGTATGTAAATATTATACTTTAGATGAGCATACCTCAATACCGGATGTGCTGGTCATCGGAACATTTCTTTGGGATCATTTATCAGATCAGGAAAAGATCTGGTTACAGGATGCCATCGATAAATCGGTTATATATCAACGAGAGCTCTGGAAAGAAGCTGAATCTGAAGCTCTGGAAGCGGTAAAAAAAGCAGGGGTAACCATCATAAAACCAGATAAAAAGCCTTTTGCTGAAAAGGTTGAGCATTTATATGATGCCTATAAAGACAATAAAGAGATCAGCGATCTGATCAAGAGAATTAAAGAAATCAGATAATTATGAAACTGAGAAAGAAAATCGACAAGATCTTGGGATGGATATTAATAATGATCATGGGTATTATGGTCTTAAATGTACTCTGGCAGGTACTGACGAGATTTTTAGGCTTTCCAAGCTCTTTTACAGATGAATTGGCACGATATTTAATGATCTGGCTTGGTTTACTGGGAGCAGCCTATGTTTCCGGTAAAAAGATACATGTATCCATTGATCTGATCTCAGCAAAACTCAGTGAAAAAGGAAAACGTAATCTATCCTCTTTGATCAGCCTTATTATCGCAACCTTTTCTCTGTTGGCACTGGTAATAGGAGGTCTCAGACTGGTATATATCACATTTGATCTGGGGCAGAATTCTCCGGCTTTACAAATTCCTCTGGCAGTTGTTTATCTGATCATTCCGGTAAGCGGAATCTTAATTATCTATTATAAAATATCTGATCTTTTAATAAAGTAAGAATTATGGATTATATACCTGTTTTAGTTTTAGTCATCAGTTTTATTGCTTTGTTAATGCTAAGTGTACCGGTAGCCTGGAGTATTGCAATTTCATCTATGCTTACCATGTTGGTCAGTATTCCTGCCTTACCTGCTTTTACCACTATTGCGCAGCGAATGGGAACCGGACTGGATAGTTTTGCCTTACTGGCTATACCCTTTTTTATACTTTCCGGGCAATTGATGAACAAAGGTGGGATTGCCCACCGGCTTATTGCTTTCGCGAAGACACTTGTTGGGGCATTACCGGGCGGACTCGCTTTGATCAATGTGATTGCAGCCATGCTGATGGGAGCCATTGCCGGATCAGCTATGGCCTCGGCTTCAGCCATGGGAACCATTCTGGGTCCCGAAATGGAAAAGGAAGGTTACTCAAAAGAGTTTGGTGCAGCAGTAAATATAACCTCTTCAACTACCGGACTGGTAATACCGCCGAGCAATGTGCTGATCGTTTATTCGCTGGCAAGTGGCGGAGTTTCTATTGCAGCTTTATTTATGGCCGGGTATATCCCGGGTATTCTTACAGGCTTATTCTTAATGATCATAGCCGGGATCTGGGCGAAAAAGAAGAACTATGCCGTAGGAAAAAGGAGTAGTTTAAAAGAGGTTTTAAGTACTTTTTTAAGTGCTTTTCCTAGTCTTTTACTTTTAGTTGTGGTTATAGGTGGTATTGTTGCTGGAATTTTTACCGCTACCGAAGCTTCTGCTGTGGCAGTATTATATACCCTTATCTTAGGATTCTGGTATAAAGAGATCAGCCTGAAAAAGATTCCCGAAATTTTGCTGGATTCTTCAGTTACCACAGCCATTGTGATGCTGCTTATTGGTGCTTCCATGGCCATGTCATGGGCTATGTCCTTTGAAAATATTCCTCAGGAGATCAGCTCTGCTTTGTTGTCGGTAAGCGACAATAAAGTAGTTATTTTACTGATAATCAATTTAATACTATTATCAATAGGAACCTTTATGGATATGACACCGGCCGTACTTATTTTTACTCCGATTTTTTTACCTATCGTTACAAAATTAGGAATTGATCCGGTTCATTTTGGAATTATTATGGTATTAAATCTAAGTGTCGGTTTATGTACCCCCCCTGTAGGCTCAGTGCTTTTTGTGGGAGTTGGTATAGCAAATACAACTATTCAAAAAGTTATAAAACCCTTATTACCTTTATTTCTGGCAATGATAGCCGCCTTATTTTTAATCACTTATTTCCCTCAGCTCAGCCTGTGGCTGCCGGGTTTATTTGGTTTGTAAACAATGAATATTAACACCTAATTAAAATAAAAGAAAATGTTAAAGAAGTTAGAGTATTTAAAAAGGATTTTGATGAGCACTTTGCTGCTGCTGTTTTTAACCGGTTGCAGTCAGGTTAAAGAAGAAAAAGTTCCCTGGGAAAATTTGTTTAACGGGAAAAGCCTAGACGGTTGGAATATCAAAGGAGGCAAGGCAAAATATACGGTTGAGGAAGGTACGATCACCGGGAGTACAGTATTGAATACTTCCAATTCCTTTTTGTGTACAGATAAACTTTACAGTGATTTTATCTTAGAGGTTGATTATAAAGTTGATCCGAAGCTCAATTCAGGGATCCAGATCAGAAGTATCAGCATTCCTGCATACAGAAATGGACGGGTACACGGATATCAGGTAGAGATTGATCCTTCAGAAAGAGCCTGGAGTGCCGGAATATATGATGAGGCGAGACGAGGATGGCTGTATGATTTAGAAAATAATCCTGAAGCTCAGAAAGCATTTAAACAAAATGAGTGGAATCATTACAGGGTCGAGGCCGTTGGAGATACGATCAGAACCTGGATCAATGGAGTGCCGGCAGCCAATCTGGTAGATGATATGACCCATAAAGGTTTTATCGCATTACAGGTACACTCCATAGGAAAAGATAAGTCAAAGGAAGGAATCAAAGTGATGTGGAAAAATATCAGAATTCTTACCAAAGATCTGAAAAAATATACCACATCCACAACGGCACCAGTATTGAATACGCTAAACAATTTAACACAGGAGGAGATCAAACAAAAAGGATGGAGAATGCTTTGGGATGGTAAAACAACCAAAGGCTGGAGAGGAGCAAAGTTGGATAAATTTCCCAATGACGGATGGGAGATCAAAGATGGTATTCTTACCGTTCTTGCCGCCAAGGGGGAAGAATCTAATGCCGGAGGCGATATTGTAACTGAGGAAGAATATGGCGATTTTGAATTAAAAGTTGATTTTAAGATAACCGAGGGAGCTAACAGCGGAATCAAATATTATGTAGATACCAATTTGAATAAGGGAAAAGGATCTGCAATAGGCTTGGAATATCAGATTCTTGATGATGCCCGGCATCCTGATGCCAAAAAGGGAAATCATAAAGGGAGCCGGACTTTAGCCTCTTTATACGATTTGATCGCGGCATCCCCTGATAAAATAGTAAACCCAATCGGAGAATGGAATCATGCTTATATTATTTCCAGGAATGGTAAAGTGGAACACTGGCTGAACGGAACAAAGGTATTGGATTACAAACGTGGCAGTAAGGAGTTTAGAAAACTGGTTGCTGAGAGTAAATATAAGGTATGGCCACATTTTGGTGAAGCTAAAAAAGGAAATATCCTCCTTCAGGATCATGGTAACCGGGTAAGTTTTAGAAATATTAAGATTCGTACAAAATAATCTGTAAAATATTATAAAAATGGGATCAAACAGGAGAGATTTTATCAAAAAGGCAGCTGTAGGAGCGGTGGGAATTGCTTTTACCAACAGTTTAAACGCCATGCCGGCATCGAGTTATTCCAGAATTATCGGTTCAAATGACAGGATCAATCTGGCCATTCAGGGGCTTGGCAGACGGTTAGGAGGTTTTATTACCCCAATCGTAAGTAAAGAGAGTAATGTAAGATTGGCGTATTTGTGTGATGTAAAAAAGAGTCAGCGGGAAAAGGCTTTTGACATCTTTTCTAAAAAGATCAATCATAAACCTGCTCTTGAGAATGATATTCGTAAAGTGCTTGAAGATAAGAGTGTAGATGCGGTTTTTATGGCCACACCCGATCATTGGCATACTCCGGGAGCCTGTATGGCCATGGAAGCAGGTAAGCATGTTTACCTTGAGAAACCCTGTAGTCATAATCCGCATGAAAATGAACTGGTTGTTGCCTTTCAGGAAAAATACAATAAAAAGGTGCAAATGGGGAATCAGCAAAGGTCCTCTGTTGAATCTACTCAGATTATCAAAGATATCCATAATGGAATCATCGGTAAAGCCTATAAGGCGATTGCTTTTTATACCAATGGTAGAGGTGAGGTACCCATCGCAACAAAAGCACCTGTTCCGGAAGGATTAGACTGGGAACTTTTTCAGGGGCCTGCTCCGCGAAAAGATTATATGCATGATACCTGGGATTATAACTGGCACTGGTACGGATGGGATTACGGAACTGCTGAAATGGGTAATAATGCCACACATGAACTGGATATTGCACGTTGGGCCCTTGATGTGAAATACCCTGAATATGTTGAAGTACTGGCCGGTAAATTCCAATATCCGGAAGATGGCTGGACCATGTATGATACTATGGAAGCTACTTATCGTTTCGCAGGAGGTAAGACCATTCAATGGGATGGAAACAGCCGTAATGCTTACGACAAATATGGCAGAGGAAGAGGTACGATCATATACGGATCTAAAGGATCAGTAATTATCGACAGAGGTGGTTATACTTTATATGATCTGAAAGGGAAAGTAATCAGAGATAGTAAATCCTTAAACCAGGAAAGTGGAATTGCTTTGGGAGGTGGTGGAGATCTGACTACAAGACATGCCCGAAATTTCTTTGAAGCAATCAGAGGTAAAGCAACATTAAATTCTCCGATTGAACAGGGAGCAATTTCTCAAATGCTGACACATTATGCCAATATCGCCTATCGTACAGGAAAATCATTTGAGATCGATGAAAATAACGGACGAATCTATGATCGGGATGCTATGAAACTCTGGAGGAGAACCTATGAACCGGGATGGGAACCAAAACTTTAAACGAATTTTTTAAAAGATAAAAAATGAAGAGAAGAGATTTTATAATTAAAGGCGGACTTGCATCCACGGGAATACTGGCAAGTACTTCTGCCATTGCCGGTATTGCCGGAAAGTTTTCTGCCAATGATTCGATAAATATAGGAGTAATTGGTACAGGTTCAAGAGGTAAGGGATTGATAGGTCTTTTGAAAAGAATAGATGGTGTAGAGGTAATTGCTTGCAGTGATATTTTGCCTTTCCGTCTGGAAGAAGGACTTAAAAGAGCCGGTAAAAAAGCAAAAGGATATGCCGATTACAGGAAATTACTGGAAAATAAAGACTTAGATGCAGTTATTGTTTCCACCCCTTTTAGCACACATTCTGCTATTGCAATAGATGCTTTGGATGCTGGAAAACATGTTTACGGTGAAAAAACCATGGCTAAAGGGATAAAAGGTATACAGGATCTGGTGGCAAAGGTCAATGCTTCTAAAAAGATCTTCCAAACCGGGCACCAGTATCACAGTTCACGGCTTTATACCCATGTTGTGGAAATGATTAAGAATGGAGATATTGGAGAAATAGCCGATTTTGAATGTCAGTGGAACCGGAATGGAGACTGGCGCAGAAGAGTGCCGGTTCCTTCTCTCGAAAGAGCGATCAACTGGAGAATGTATAAAGAATACTCAGGAGGACTTACCGCCGAATTGAGCTCCCATCAGATTGATTTTGTTAGCTGGGTTCTTGGCGAAAGCCCTAAAAAAATTATGGGAACAGGTGGAATAAATTACTGGAAGGATGGCAGAGAGACCTATGACAATACGCATCTGTTATTTGAATATCCCGGAGGTGTCAAGGCTAAATTCACTTGCCTGACCAGCAATGCACTGGGAGACTATCAAATTGTGGTTCACGGAAGTAAAGGAACCATTCAGATGGATTATAACAAAGCCTGGATTTATTTTGAAAAAGGCCATGAAAGAGAACTGACCGATGTAGATGGTGTTTCCGGAGCAACCAAAAATCCATATCTTCAGGGAAATGGTCATCAGATCAACTTCTCACATGGTGATCCGACAAAACAGGCGCTGATCGATTTTAGAGACAGTATTTTGAATAATAAAACACCTGTTTCTAATGTTCATACAGGGGGGCGCACTGCTGCTGCTGTACAACTGGCTTTGGATGCCATGTATGATGAAAAAATAGTTTATTGGAAAGATAGTTATAATTTTTAAAACTCAATAATTTGCAAAATCAGGGTATGAAAAAAATAGGTTTTTTATTTCTGTTGTTGGTTTTTATATTTAAAAGTGCTGAAGGGCAACAAAAAAAGTATCCTTCTTCATGCTACAGTGAGATGGTTGAAGATGGAGCTTGGTGCTGGTTCTCTGATCCCAGAGCAGTTCATTACAAAAAGAATCAGGACAAAACCTATGTTGCCAGTGTGAGCAGTAAAGGCGATATAACTATTTCAGCTTTTGACCATAAGACCGGAAAAACAGAGCATCATGTAGTATTTCCTGAATTTCAACATGATGATCATACGGTTCC
>JANTGS010000115.1 GCA_024762795.1 Flavobacteriaceae bacterium
TTTTCTGAAGTGCAACAAGGGTTTCCAGGATCATAGCCCGGTCTCTTACATTACTACCAAAGGAATAGGATAATTCTTTATAGGCTTTGACCGAAGTAGATTGATTGGCAATTAATTTTTTAGCAATATTCTCCTTTCCTACAAGGAAATAGGCAAGGGCAAGTCTCCATCTGGCAGCAAGCCCAAGATCTTTTAGAGAGCGCATTCGGTTCATGGCTCCCAATGCCGGTGATTTTGCCAGGGCAAGTGTGTAAAGCCGGTAGGCCTGAATCAATTGATTGCTGCTATGTGATCCATGATTTTCCATATCATTGGTCCATGCATTGGCTCTTTGTTTCTGAAATCTTTTCCATTGAGATAAAAATCCGTCAGGCAAACTGTATCCCTTGGCTTTAGCTTCCAGTAAAAAGTGACCCGCATAGCTTGTGCCCCAGTCGCTGGCAGTTTGTTCACCTTTCCAGTAAGATAACCCGCCTGAAGTGAGTTGAAAACTTTTGATCCTATTGATTCCCGATTTGATATTTCTTTCAATTTCCTGCTTTTCTGAGGTTTTAAGTTCTGTTAGATTATAGAGATATAACTGAGGGAATACGGATGAAGTGGTTTGTTCGATACAGCCGTGGGGATAACTGATAAGGTATTCCAGCCGTTCTTCCAGTTTTAACGGGGGTGTAGAAGAAATTTCTACTACGCCCTTATTGGTGCCGGAAATTCCAATGGCCTGGTAGGTATTTTTCCAGGTCTTTCCGGATTCTATCATAGCACTTTTGACATCGGTAATTTTAGGATTTGGAGCACGAACATCCAGTTCTATATCGAAGGTTGCTTTTTCACCACCTCCGGTTGCAGTAATTTTTATTTTGGCAATACCCAACTTCTTTGCGGCCTTTAATTTAAAATTGATCACCTGATCTCCTTCGCGGTCAAAAGAGATCTTTTTGGTTTTGTTTCCCTGTGGGGAAAGGAACTCATTGGGTTGGATACTCACAGATACCTCTTTTACTTTCTTATCCATAGCAAAGACCGTAACCGGAAGTCTTACTTCTTCTTCCGGACTGATTACTCTTGGTAAGGTGGCCAGAACCATCAAAGGTTTTTTAACAGGGGTGGTCTTTTCGGCAGAACCGTAAGCAGTTTTATTTCCTCCAACCAGCATGGTTTTTACCGAACCGATATAATTTGGCATTAAAATGGTATGCGTTTTTGACGAATTGGCAGCCAGTTCAAAAGGTCCTATAAATTTAACAACAGGCTTAAAACGATTGGCTTTGTTGCTCTGATTGTTTTTAATATACTCATCTCCGCCTAATGCGAGAAGTCCCGACATCTTTCCTGTAAAAGCACCCATCACATACTGATACATATCCCAGGTGTGTACACTGAGGGCTTCTTTGGCATTAAAAAACGACCAGGGGTCAGGGGTTTTGAAACGGGTAAGATCAAGCAGGCCTTCATCTACTACGGCCAGTGTATAAGTCATTTTTTTACCGTTCTTTTCACTCACTTTTACCTTAAAGGTCTTCTCCGGTCTAAGTTCAGAAGGCGTGTTAAGAACAGGTTCCAGATGTGAATTCTTATTTTCGATTTTAACAGATTGGACTCCGTAAAGTCGGATGGGCCTGTCATTTGTGGTTTTATTATACGGCTGTATCAGTGTAAGATTGATATAAATGTTAGGAGCCATTTCAGGGGTTGCCTCAATTTCAAGGGTCTTTTTATTCTTACTCAGATCTACCCAGAACGCATTCAGAATCTTTGATCCTGTTTCAACACTGGCAAGGATCCTTCCTTCACTGGCAGTTGGAAGATTTACCTTGATCTTTTCACCGGTTTTATACACTTTTTTATCCGTGTTGAAGGTCAGCATTTCTGCACCTCCGGGGTTTTCGCCGCCATCATTGTTCCACCATCCTTTATAAGTTACATAGAAGGTCTGACCGCTGCTGTGACCTGTTTTGGGATCGATCACCCTGATAAATTTTCTTCCGTAAAGGTCTTTATGGAAATTTAGTTCGTACAGTGCTTTACCGTTTTTTGTGTTGATCGTAGCAGTTTTGATCAGATTTTTATTACGATTTGCTACATAACGCGACAGGTTATCTTCATCAGATCTTTCCCACCACCATCTCCAGTACACATCGTAAATCTCTATTTTTAATCCTTTCCGGTCAACCGGATTACCTTTCTCATCTACGGTAACAATTGAGATCATATTGGGTTCATTGGAGTATAAAGCACCATTCCAGCCTTTACCTTCCGGTACTTTGATCCCCACATAACCCCGGTAGGGAGAATAGAGTATCGATGATCGGTCTACAGAGAATTCTCCTCCTTTTTCAAAGGCACGGATCTTAAAAAAGGCATTGAGCATTCCCGGAGCATTCTTTTGTACTGTGATCTTTGGATCAACCTTAGCTTTTCCGTTGGCATCAACTTTGCTGTCAAAGATCATTTTTTCTTCAGCAAAGAATTCTTTAGAAGGATCATCAAAATTATAGCCTTTAAACTGCTTGAAAGCTGTTTTTGCAGGAACCAGATTGAGCTCGATATCTGATTTCAAATTTCCGGCAATGGCACCATGGAGCCATTTTACCTGCAGATCTCCAATATTTCTTGATAGATCTGAAAGGAAGGTTTTATGAAAATCGAGTTTGATCTTTAAACGATTGGGTTTAACGGTCTCGATCCTGATGTTCTTTTCAAAAACCGAATTGCCAATTTTTACTTTTGCTTTCCAGAAACCTGTCTGATCATCAGTAGAGGTAGCGGTTTTAAAATTATAAAAATTATTTATAGAATTTTTACCTACTATTCTTTTATATAATTGATTATGAGGAGTGTATAGTTCGAAAATAACGGGATGATCTTTGGGGAGCAGTTGGTTCTTGTCTTCAAGAATAAAAGAAAGATAAATGGAATCTCCGGGTCTCCAAACACCTCTTTCTCCATAAAGAAAACCTTTGATCCCTTTTTTTGACTTTTGTCCACCCACATCAAACATGCTCAGGGATAAGGCAGATCCGTCATCCAGGCGCAGGTATCCCCTTTGATTGTTCTTTTTAGCGATAAGCAGGAAAGGTTTTTTATCAAGATCCAGTTTGATAAAACCGTCCTTACCGGATTTTTGTTTTCCGAGAAGCTGATGCTGAAAGTTGTATATCTCTATTTCAGAACCGGAAACGGGCTGAGTTGTTTTTAGGTTTGTAATGGCGACAAGTAATCTGTTTCCTGCACCACCTTTTGCAATGATTCCAAGATCAGAAGCAAGAATATTTCTGGCAATAAATCTTTCCTGCTGCATATAATAGGTGGGTTTGCAGGGATTTTCACGGTCTTTATAATTGTAATTGTTATAATTGAATTCAAAATCGTTGTACCAGCTGGAAGGATCATCATAGGATTCCTCATCTCCTTTTTTACTGTTGTCAAAATTAAATACAGTTTTTTCATCGCAGGGATAAAGGGACTGGCCCTGATTAAAACTGATCAATACCCGGTAAATAGCACCCGGTTCTACATGGATAAGTTTAGAAAGATCTATAGAAAAAGTATTCCATCGATCGTAATTAACAGTCTCATTGGTATTTAAAGCAAGTTCTTTTTTAAAGACGATTCTTCCAACCCGCTTCAGTTCGTTGGAGCCGTTCAGCTGATTGGTTTGTAGAAATTGTAAAATATTATCTTCATAAATTTTGATAATCTTAACATTGACAGCTTTTAGATTTATTGCCTTAAACGGAAAGATCAATCCGTTGGAATCGGGAATGATCATTCCCTTTCCAATGGCTTCTAAGGCAGGTTTCTGACTGGTAAACTCTATTTCTTTTGTTAGGGATTCTTTTAAATGATATCCCATAATATTTTTGATTCCTTTAGTGAGGATAAGCTCGTCAGTTTCCTTAATGGGTTTGGAAATATACACCTTTACTTTATTCAATTCTTTAACCAGCTTGGTATCGACCCCTGATTTAAGGTAGAGGAGTCCTTCAAGATCCTGTTTTTTATCCAGAGGATCGGAAAAAGAAATTTCGATCAGTCGTTCGGGTTGTTGCTGGGTTTTTATATCAATCACTTTAAAATCGAGTAAGGAGGGAATTTCGAAAGTTTTTTCACCTCCACTTTCACCTCCGATTTCCTGGGCATTCCAAACCAAAGAAATCTTTTCACCTTTTTCAGTACGTTGAATACTATCGATGGTAAAATGATGTGTTCTGCCGTCAGGTTCATGCTGCCATTCAATTTGCCGTATTTTTTTATCCTGAAAAGCTGAAGCAAAACTTTCTATTTGTTCGGCTTCGGTAAAATCGGAGGTTAATAAAATTCCGTTTACTTTTTGCCAGCTGAGATCGTTTTCGTCAACCGGGACCATTCCGTTAAATTCCACTTCGATTTCTTGTGGAATTGTACGAATTTTAAAGGAAAGAGTTTTTAGATTCTTTGGTACATCAGAGATCTTCGATAAGTAAAATTTACCGTTAAACTCCTCATCAGGAGGGAGAAGCTGATCGGGTCTGAATTCAATGGTCTGATTATCGGTCCAGTAAGTCTTCCCTTTAATCGCCGGATTAAAATCGAAAAGATCTTCTTTGATTATTTGACCGGGTTCAGCCTTAGCATTAGGTTGGGAAAGGCGTATCTTTATGGCAGATCTATTGCCGACAATTCCGTTGGTAAAAGCCGAGATATATTCTGAAAATCCGGGATCAGGTGCTTGATTTTCTTTTTCTTTTTTGCACTGAACAAAACTAAGACTGATAAATAAGAAAAGTAGATATTTTAATCGGTGAGGCTGGTTGAATTTCATTAATCGATATTTTCAATAAAAATAGGAAAAAAGATCATCGTTGCATCAAAAAGCAGAGATAATTTACAACCGATTTGTAAATGGAAAATTTAATTTACAAGAGTAAGAATATATGTAAAATAAAAAAAGATAAAACCTATTTGATTCTATTTGAATAACAGCATTGACAAAAACATGGCCATCTTACTAAGATTAGCGGCATTGTAACGTATTCCAAATCTTGATCTCATTCTTTGCTCTTTTTTTAATTTGATCTGAGTTTTATCAGTAAATTCTGATACAAGTTGAGAAACATCATCAATTAGATTATAGCAGGCTACCGTTAATTTTTCATCTTTAGGCAGGAAATTTTCCTGAGGATACATGATAAGTAGAAAATCATCATTATGATCGAGTGATGTAAAGCTTTCTTCTAAGGAGTAAGCATCTTTATTGAGTAAGAATTCTTTTCTGATAGCTTTATATACAGATAGTTTACTGTTATCTATAATAGAAAAGCCCCCTGTTTCAATCAGAAAATCCATTTTCTGATCAAAGCTGATCGCTTTACTGGAATTGCCCAATACCTTTGAATCAACAATGTTATCAATCCCAAATTTATCACCAATAAAATTCGAGATCATATCTTCTATAAATACACAGTTTAAGAAAAACTCATTCTTTACGGATATTTCACTTCTGATCATAATAACATACTTTAAGAATACGTTAATACACGTAATCTAATTACAAAAACGTTTTTTGAGGAGAAATATTTTAAAAAGGGAGGTAAAAATTCACTGCTAATATAAGGAAAAAAAATGTATAATTGGTAACAATTATAACATAAAAAGTCCTTTTAACAGAATAAAAGGACTTTTTAGTAATGTTTTAACAATATTAAGCTAAACTCTATTTTTTAAATTTAGCATATTTTGTTTTGAACTTATCAATTCTACCTGCAGTATCCACAAGTTTAACTTTACCGGTATAGTAAGGGTGAGAAGTTCTTGAAATCTCCAGTTTTACCAAAGGGTATTCAACACCATCAATTTCAATAGTTTCTCTGGCATCAGCGGTTGATTTTGTTAAGAATACGTCACCATTAGACATATCTTTAAAAGCTATGGTTCTGTAATTCTTAGGATGGATTCCTTTTCTCATCTTTATATCATTTAAATTTTATACTTTCGCTACTTAAAAAGTAAAAACAGCATTAGCTGATTTTGAGTTTGCAAATTTAGTCATATTTTTTAAATCTCAAACAATTATTTTGTTTATTTGTATAAAAATAATTTAAATGAAGCGTATATTTTATTTTAGCCTCTTATTTTTATCTTTTTTAGGTGTATCTTGTGGAAATACCTATAAATTAGAACTTCATAGTCCGAAAAAGATCAAAGTAAATAAATCCTTTGATCTCTCTGTCAATGAAAAAAATAACAAACCTTTCGATTCGGTACAGTATTTTTTAAATGGTAAGAAACTTCAATCGAATACAAATATCAATGTATCTCAGTACAGACTCGGGCAACATGTTGTTTCGGCAAAAGTTTTTTACAATGATAAGGAGAAACAATTGACCAACACCATTATCTTTCTGGCAGATCATCCACCAGTGATCTACAATTATAATATTGTAGATGTATATCCGCATGATCCACGGGCATTTACCCAGGGCTTTGAATATTATAAGGGTTTTCTGTATGAAAGTACCGGTCAGTACGGACAATCAAGTTTAAGAAAAGTAGAGCTCGAAACCGGTAAAGTTCTTAAGAAAATAGATATAGATAAAAAATATTTTGCTGAAGGGATG
>JANTGS010000116.1 GCA_024762795.1 Flavobacteriaceae bacterium
AATTAATATATGTTAAAATATAAATTAGTTGCTTGTATATTAATTCAATACATAAAAATACATGGCATCATGAAAAAAGCATTAAAAAAAGAAGACACTTATTACGAAAGTGTGATTAAAAAGGGCTATACCCGAAGGGATTTTATGAAATTCGCTACCATGATAACTGCTTTCATGGGATATGAATCTTCAATGGTATCTCAGGTGGTAAAAGCTTTAGAAACAAAAAGGAGAATTCCTGTAATATGGGAACATTTTCAGGAGTGTACCGGTTGTTCTGAATCATTTTTAAGATCAGATCACCCGTTACTTGCCGATCTGATCCTCGATAATATCTCTTTGGATTATACAGATACCTTAATGGCTGCTGCAGGTCACAATGCAGAAGAGGCCAAACAGGAATCTATGAAAGAGAATTACGGTAAGTATATTCTTGTTGTTGAAGGTGCCATTCCTACTAAAAATGAAGGTTATTGTACCATAGCCGGAAGATCTGCAGTAGAAATTCTTAAAGAATCTGCTGCCGGTGCTGCTGCCATTATTACCTTTGGTAGTTGTTCTGCCTGGGGAGGTGTACAGGCAGCATCTCCAAATCCTACCGGCTCAGTTCCTGTTGATGCCATTATAAAAAATAAGCCTATAATTAGGGTTCCGGGTTGTCCGCCAATTCCTGAGGTAATGACCGGTGTGGTAGTTCATTATGCTACATTCGGAACGCTGCCTGAGCTGGATAGTATAGGAAGACCAAAACAATTCTACGGAAAAAGAGTACATGACAGCTGTTACAGGAGACCTAATTTTGATGCCGGGTTATTTGCAAAGAGTTTTGACAGTGAAGAAGCTAAAAAAGGATATTGTTTATATGAACTGGGATGCCGCGGTCCGGTTACCTATAATGCATGTGGTACAACGGGATGGAACAATGGCGTGAGTTTCCCCATAAAATCGGGCTATCCCTGCATTGGTTGCAGTGAAGATAATTTCTGGGATAATGGTCCGTTTACCGAAAGATTAACGAATATTCCGGGTATGGGTATTGAAGCTACGGCAGATAATATTGGTAAAGTTGTGTTAGGAGTAACTTCTGCCGGTGTGGCCGGACATGCATTACTTACCAATATAGCCAAAAAGAAAGAGATGAAAAAGGCGCATAAGATGGCCGAGGAAAATAAAGATCATATTAAAGAATAAAAAATAAAGAACAAACCTGTAAAGTAAGGTGAAAATATTAAAAAATTATGGCAAATAGAATTGTAATAGATCCGATAACCAGAATAGAAGGACATTTACGTGTTGAGGCTGAAATTAAAGATGGTAAAGTAGTAAATGCTTACTGTTCCTCAACGATGGTAAGAGGAATGGAAAAAATTGTTGAAGGAAGAGATCCCAGGGATGTCTGGGCTTTCGTTCAAAGAACCTGTGGTGTTTGTACTACAGTACACGCCATTGCCTCCATCCGTTCTGTAGAAGATGCTTTGGGAATTGTAATTCCTCCCAATGCCGAACTGGCCCGAAATATTGTAACCATATCTCATGCCATGCAAGATCATGTGGTGCATTTTTATCATTTACATGCTCTGGACTGGGTAGATATTACCCAGGTTTTAAATGCCGATCCGAAAGCAACATCCGAGCTGGCACAAAGCATATCTAAATGGCATAACAGTTCTCCGGGTTATTTTTCCGATGTTAAAGCAAGGATTAAAAAATTTGTTGATAGTGGACAACTGGGAATCTTTGCCAAAGGTTACTGGGGGCATCCTGCTATGAAATTGCCTGCTGAAGTAAATCTAATGGCAGTAGCCCACTATCTGGAAGCTTTAGAGTGGCAAAAGGAGATTGTAAAAGTTCAGACTATATTAGGAGGTAAGAACCCTCATCCTCACTTCCTGGTAGGAGGTATGGCTTCTCCGATCAATCTGGGTGATGCTGGTGGATTGAATATTGAAAGACTGGCTTATGTTAGTAAATTATTAAAGGATGCACATAAATTTATAAATGAAGTCTATGTTCCGGATCTTCTGGCTATTGCCTCATTTTATAAAGACTGGGGTGCTATCGGAGGCAACCAATTCAATAATTACTTATCTTATGGAGATCTGCCAACAGGTCAATATGGAAATATAGATACTTATAAATGGCCTCAGGGAGTGATTTTAAACGGAGACCTGACTAAAGTACATCCTGTTGATCTGGAAAATACCAGTGAAATTCAGGAATTTGTTAATAAATCCTGGTATGATTACAGTTCCGGTAAGGATAAAGGATTACATCCATGGGAAGGAGAAACCAATATCAATTATACCGGTCCGAAGCCACCGTTCGAATATCTCGATGTAGAAAAAGAATACAGTTTTGTTAAAACTCCAAGATGGCAAGGTAAACCTATGGAAGTTGGTCCGTTATCCAGAATGCTTGTGGGTTATGTAAAAGGAGTCCCTGAATATAAAGAAGTAGTTGATTTTGCTTTACATAAACTGGATGTTCCGGTAAGCGCTTTACTTTCTACCTTGGGAAGAACTGCTGCCAGAGGACTTGAAACTAAATTAGTCGCCGATTGGGGCCTGGAATTCTTTGATCAGTTGCTGACTAATATCAAAGGAGGAGACACCCGAATGGCCAATACAGAAAAGTGGGATCCGACTACCTGGCCTGCAGAGGCAAAAGGGGTAGGTTATATGGAAGCACCCAGAGGTGGCTTGGCGCATTGGATCACAATAAAAGACAGAAAAACAAAGGCTTATCAAATGGTGGTTCCAACCACATGGAATGCCGGGCCGCGTGATCCGAAAGGACAAATGTCAGCTTATGAGTCAGCTTTGATCGGAACGCCTATTGCAGATCCTAATAATCCTGTTGAGATCCTTAGAACCGTCCACTCTTTTGACCCTTGTTTGGCTTGTGCTGTTCATTTATATGATGAGCATGGAAAAAATGTAAGCCAGATCCAGATAGGTGGAGCGTGTAGTATTTGATTTTAAAACATTAAAATAATTGAAAATGACAACATTAACACATAATTATAAGCGGGTTTATGTTTGGAGTCTGGTAGTGAGATTCTTTCACTGGACTACGGCATTTTCTACCATAATCCTGATTATTACTGGCTTTATTATTGCAGATCCGCCGGCGATCGATCAAAATGTGGAAGCTGCAAATTCATATTGGTTCGGATATGTAAGGGCAATACATTTGATCACGGCCTTTATTCTTGTGGCAGTGGTGATCTTTAGGATCTACTGGGCATTTGTTGGGAACCGGTTTGCCAACTGGAGGAATTTTATTCCTTTTAACAGTAAGGGACTCAGCAATATATGGCATGTGATCAAAGTGGATATTTTACTGATGCCTGATAAAGACCATAATCTTTCAGATATCAGTATAGGTCACAACTACCTCGCTGCTTTCTCCTATTTTCTGATGACTATTCTTTTCTTTTTACAAGCAGCTACCGGGTTTGCACTGATGTCGCAAACCTCTGATTTCTGGTTTACAGAGTCATTTTCATGGGTTTTAAAACTTTTTGGTGGGGATATTTTAACAAGATATATCCATCATTTTTCAACCTGGTTGTTTATGACCTTTGTTGTAATTCACGTTTATCTGGTGCTTTACCATGATTATGTGGAAGGTAGAGGGGAAGCCTCCTCTATGATCAGTGGTTATAAATTTGTCAGAGCAGAAAGATTTGATTTTTATAACAATAAGAAGAAAAAAGCAGAAAAAAAGTTGAAAGAAAAATCAGAAAAAAAAGATAAATAACAATATATATGATATCAGATGATGTAATAGAACTGCAAAAGTTGTTTTATCAGACCCATGATTATCTCGATAGCGGAATGAAAGATAAGATCTTGGTCTTAGGTATTGGGAATTATCTCATGGGAGATGAAGGAGTAGGCGTACATGCGATACATGCGTTGAGTAAAAAGGATTTCCCTGAACATGTAGATATTATGGATGGAGGTACCGGAAGTTTCGACCTGATGCCCATACTGTCACAATATCCTTTGGTGATCTTTATTGATGCTACCATGGATTCTCGACCGCCCGGGACTCTGGATGTTATTTATCCTAAGTTTGCTGCCGATTTTCCTTCAGTTCTTAGTGCTCATGATGTAGGTTTAAAAGATATGATCGATGCGCTTGAATTTCAGGATCAGTTGCCCAAAATAATTTTGATTACTGTTTCTATTAAAGAAATGATCCCGATGACTATTGAGCTAACTCCTCAGGTAAAGAAAAGTATCCCTGATGTGGTTAAAAAAGTGACAGAACTATTAGAAAAGATTAGTATAATCTCAGAATAATATGATTTAGTCAACCTCAATTTTCTGAACTGTAAACCTATCTGATAACAAACGGATAGGTTTTTTTAATGTACAGATTAATTTTTATTTCATAATTCTACATAGTTTTGCAAGTGTCTTTATTTTTGAGAATAGATGAAAACCTATCACATTCATATCAGGGGAGTTGTTCAGGGGGTTGGTTTCAGACCCTTTGTTTACAGAATAGCAAATAAGCTTTCTCTTAACGGTTCTGTAAACAATACTACCGATGGGGTTCATATTCTAATCAATTCTGAAAAAGAAAAGGCGGAATTATTCTTAAAAGAGATCCTTAAAAATCTGCCTCCTTTGGCAAAAATTACCGGTTACAATATGGGCTTATCAGAGAGTCAGATGTTTGAAGATTTTAAGATCATTCAAAGTAAGAGCATTTCGAGACCTAATGTTTTACTTACACCGGATGCTTCAATGTGCCCTGATTGTAAAAAAGAATTATATTCAAAAAATAACAGGAGATATCAATACCCTTTTATTACCTGTACCCATTGCGGACCGCGTTATTCCATCATGACAAAATTGCCTTACGATAGGCCAAATACCACGATGAACCTGTTTGAGATGTGTGATGTTTGTAAGAAAGAATACAATGATCCTTTTAGCAGAAGACATTATTCTCAAACCAATTCGTGTCCCGATTGTAAAATAGAGATGCAATTGTATGAGCAGGGAGTTTTAAAAGAGGATTTTACAGATTTAAATTATATTGTCAACCAGTGGAATGCAGGTAAAATAATTGCTATAAAAGGAATAGGAGGTTATTTGCTTACTTGTGATGCCACAAATCATAAAGCTGTATCAACACTAAGAAAGCGTAAAAATCGTCCGGTAAAACCTTTTGCTTTGATGTATCCCGATCAGGAATCAGTAAAAGAAGATGTAAAACTTGATGAGACAGAAAGGAAAGAGTTGGAAAGCATTTATGCACCGATCGTTCTTTTGCGCTTAAAACCAGTTGAGCAACAGAAAAATAAATTGGCTTTAGAGGAGATCAACAGGGGTTTACATCGTATTGGGATTATGTTGCCGTATGCTCCCCTTTATGATTTGTTATTGCATAAATTTAAAAAACCTGTTATTGCAACCAGTGGAAATATTACTGATTCCACGATCATATATAAAGATGATCTGGCATTAGAAGAGCTGAGTAAAATAGCAGATCTTATTGTGTTGAATAACCGTGAAATATTAATCCCTCAGGATGATGGGGTAGTTCAATTTTCTGTAAAAAGCAAACAAAAAATTACTTTACGCAGATCAAGAGGCAAAGCCCCTGTTTATATCAATCCAAACCTGAAAATTCCAAAAGAGACTGTTTTGGCTACAGGATCCATGCTTAAAAGCGTTTTCGGATTTCTGAATCTCGAAAATATTTATGTAAGCCAGTATCTGGGAAATACTTCAAGCTACGATGCTCAGCAAAATTTCACCAAAACCTATGAGCATTTTACAAGTATTTTCAAAACTAGGGCAGAAGTAGTGGTTGCCGATAAACACCCCGATTATTTTTCTACCCGTTTTGGAGAGGAGATTGCTCTAAAGAACAATGCAAAAACATTTAAAATTCAGCACCACAAGGCACATTTTTACAGTGTTTTAGGGGAGAATAATTTGTTGAATATTAAAGAAAAGGTATTGGGCGTGGTATGGGATGGCACAGGTTTGGGAGAGGACGGAAATATCTGGGGAGGTGAATTCTTTGCTTACGGAGAAAATAAAATGGATCGTATTTTTCATCTGAATGAATTCGATTATATTTTGGGGGATAAAATGGCTAAAACCCCTAAAATATCAGCGATGGCAATTTTATATGGTATGGATTTTGCCGAACCTGTTTTGAAGAAAAAATTCACTAAAACAGAATGGAAGGTATATAAAAAGTTACTTCAAAAGAATAGGCTAAAAAGTACCAGTATGGGGCGTTTATTTGATGCTGTCGCTTCAGTTTTGTTCGGTTTCGATCAGCATCATTTTGAGGCTGAGGCATCTATGAAGTTAGAAAAAGAAGCTTCAGAGTATTTTTATTCAAATTCGGTATCTTTAACAGATTCCTATTTATATAAATTTAAGTTTCCTGATAATTTTATTGATTTTTTATTTAAAAACATATTCTTAGATTTGAGTAAAGATGTTGATAAACAGCGCATTGCAGTAAGATT
>JANTGS010000117.1 GCA_024762795.1 Flavobacteriaceae bacterium
CGGGAATGAAAGTGAATTCTGTGCAGTGGAGACCGTGGATGTGCGGCCAACCATCCCACCATCTGAACACAAACGAACGGACATTGCCAATAGATACGTGGCCTCTAATTACTATTTTGTGAAACCACCACTGATCGCCAGAGTCTTTCAAACTTACTTTCACTCCAAACTTCAAGAGGTATATGAAGAACGCAGAATAAAGTATCAACACAGTGAAAGTCAGACAGCACTGTCAGAATGAAGAAGGAAAGGCCATCTGCAGTCTAACAAATCTTTTGCTGCGGAGCAGGAAAACACGCCCACTGAAAAACGACATTCTTTTTTTTAAAACTAAATTTAAGAGTATTATTATGAGCAAAAAGTATTTTTTTGTTCATACATGATGACAATAAACTTTCCTCAACATAGAAAACACGCCTGGTCCTCTGAAATCCGACAAATTGTGATTCCTTTTTTGGAGTTACAGACAAGATGTTGTATATTAGTGCTCTAACAAATAATAGCAACATTGTCAGTATTGAAAATATCATTTCTTCCATTGATCATTTAGATGTGTTGCTGAGGTTTTACACTTTTTTGCTCACCCGTAAAAATGGCTCCGGTTTTGTCCGGGCATGTTTAACAAAATTTTAGAATATACTGGAAAGGCTTATCTAAACTATTCATAATGAATATGCTGCGGCTAGTCATTTTATCATTTATTTAAATTAACTGATTCTGGAAATATGAAACCCAACCTGCAAATTAAAACAAACTATATTGGATGGCTGATTATTCTCGTTGCCATTGCTATGCTTTATCTGGGATACTTTTTTATCTATATTCCACAGCAGGAGACCCGGGTAAAGGAAAGGGGCTTCCGGATATTAAAGGAATATGGCAGTAACATGCATGGTAAATATGCCTATTATCAAAAACATATTGATAATTACGGATTCTTTTACTCAATGCGGCATATCCTTAAATCAAAAGGCAACACACTAGGTGTTATGAACTATAAAAATAAAAATCCGGAAATTATTAAACTGATCAATGGTTTGGACAAAACCATTATTGCTGACACATCAGATCATAGCTCGGTAAATCCATATGAACAGTACAAAGACAAAAAAGCTTTCTACCTCCACTTAATCTCCCATAATGAAGTAAAGAATACTTTGTCGAACAAAGATTCAGTCAGTTTAGTACTGACAAATAAGGACATGGCTTTTTTCCCTAACAAAAAAGGTTTTTATAAGGTCCCGATAACGACTTTAATGCAAGGCCTTAAGTTTGATCAGTTACTTGATAATATTGTCTTATTTGATGATTCCACTGTCTTTTATAACTCAAACAGGGACATCATCCAGGACATTACCAGTCCGGGGGCTTTAAGCGACAGCAGTAGTTACCATCAGGGGGGCGTATTTGAAACCATTGAGGTCAGGGGCGAGAAAAAACATCTCATGATTATACCCATTAATTTTTTAGGGAAAGAATTTTACCTGGCCGGATTTATTCCGGATTCTGAATTTAAAAAGAAAACCCGGACAATTAACAGTCAGCTTCTTATCATTATATCCGGCATTCTCCTCCTGATACTTATTGGCATGCCGGTGCTGAAAATCATTTTCATCAGTCCAAAAGAAGCCTTGCGTGTAAATGATGCCAGGGGTGCCACAATGTCTATGATCCTGAGTATTGGTTTACTGATCCTTATTGTTATCAGCACTTTAAAACATTATGTGGCAGACCGGGTAATATTGCAAAAGCGGGTTGCAGAAATCTCAGATACAATTTATCATAATGTTGAAACAGATTTTGATTCTGTAATAAGCCTTTATCACTCAATTATTGACTCAATAGACACTGACACCACAAAACTAGCCGGCTTTGCCAGAAAGAACTTCCTTAATAATAACAATTTCCAACAAATTCCGGTAAACCTGTTAAATGACCAGATTCCGGTAAACGAAATTATTCTAATTGATTCGAATGGAATCGTATCTCAGGCGGTAACACGAACCCCCTTTTCAAATATCGTACAAATCGACCTCAGTGAACGATTATATTTTAAAAACGTGATGGACCAAGATAAAAGCTGGATTCTGAAGAACCGGATAAGCAATGAGCCCTCCAAAACTACTCCGCTAAGTGATCAGTATGAAAAATATTATTTTGAATCCATAAAATCATACAATACGGGATACCATGAAACAGCCGTTTCTTTTCGTTTGAAAAAGAATACTTTTGATTCCCTCGCTTCCATCTTAGCCATAACCTCCCATATCCCTTCCCTATATGACCAGATCCTGCCAAAAGACATTGAGTTTGTTGTGATCAATGAAGAAGGACATGTTCTGTATCATTCCATTGAATCCAAAAACCTGCATGAAAATTTTCTGGATGAAGTAAACGCCGGTTCCCGGCTTATTGGTGCCATTCACCACAGAGTTAACGAGACCCTGGAGATCACCTACAACGAAAAGCAATGGCTGGCCAGGGTGATTCCTTTAGCGGATATGCCCCTTTATCACATTACGCTATTAGATCTTCAGCAAACCCAGAATAAAAATGCCAGGATATTTCTGTTTACTTTCTATTTCTTGCTTATCACCTTCCTTTGTATTTTGATTGGAATCCGCATTATGCACAGTATGAATAAAAGAAATGGGTTTATCTCAGCTAAATCCGGCACATTAACATGGCTATTTTTCCAGGAAACCAAATTACAGGAATATAAGGTTTTACTTCAGGTTCAAAGTTTAATAATTATTTGTCAGTTTACCGGGTTTTATTTTAATGACAACCCGGTTATAGTTTTATTGTACCAATTAATCTTTATTGGGTTCTCAGGCTTTGCTGCACTTGCTGTTTTAGGAGGAAGAAAAGATCCGTTCCGGAATTTCTTTCAAAAATTTTATTTTTCTACCTCTTTAATCTTAATTATCATTGCCTTTCTAATCCTGTTTCTCAAAGTACTCCAGGCAGGTTTTATCTTTTACTTTTCAATCATTACTTTAGGATTGCTTTCTGTTTTCATCCATTATATATCAAAAAAATATCCTGATAATCAAACTCCATCCGTTGCTCATGACAAGCCTGACACCATGTTTGTAAAAAAAGTATTTCTCAGCTATATGTTCTTGTGGCTGGTCAGTTTTTCGGTAATACCTGTTGTACATTATTACTATTCCATAAAAAAGCAGGAAGAAAAACTATGGCAACGGGATCAAATGGAACAGGTGGCGCATAAGAATCTGTTGCTAAAAAAGAATTTGGAAAAATCATATAAGGATATTCATGCCGGTAAATGGTATCAAAGAATACAGGGGAACGGGATCGATTCGTTAAAAATTACTGTAGGACCATGCATGAATGACACTTCAGTTCAAAAGAGAGAATCACCAAGATTGTCTGCCATATCCAGGGCTGACAGTATATACTCCCGGCTACCTGATCCGGTAACAAAGAGTAATGAGCTCATGTCCCTGCTTAGAGATGAAAATTTTCTGGATGAATGGAGAGTTGATGGCCAGGTATTATGTTATTCGCGAACAGAAAATGAGAATCAGGTTCAGGTAGTGTCATCCGGCAGGAAAAAATTCAAGGCCTTCAAATGGTTACTTTATTTTTCTATCCCGATATTGCTGATTTCGCTATTTGTCTGGTACCTGAACCGTTACATGGTAAAGCATCTGTTTTTTACGCTGCTTGCGGACTGGGTCAGGCCAAAAATACCCTCCTGGGATGGTTTGATGAGTCATAAAAAGATTGATCGCATTCTCCTGATCTCGATTAATGGAAACAAATACCGTAAAAAACTGTCATCGGAGAAGGAAGATGGTTCCGGAAAAGATAAACAAATTCCTGAGCCGAAACTTATTCAGGCAGAAGACTTGTTGAGTCCGAAATCAGATGTCAAAACCTTCGTTTCGAAGAAAGAAGTAATTATCTGGATAATTGGCTCCGGAGATTATCTCCTGCAAATTGAGAAAGCAAAATTATTGGTTGAAAGTTTAATTGAGATCAGTCAAACTACAAAAGGCAAATTGATTATTGAGCTACCTTATGGCCTTGATTATCTGGATGAATATTATGAGGACTATCAAACTGAAAATGAGCTGGAAAAGACAGAGCTTTTACAAATCTCATCATTGAAGAGAAGCCTGACTAAACTTTTTAAAGACTACTACCGGTACCCGGGCACCTTTATCCATGAAACGGATGATAACAGTGTTCCTGCAGAATATGAATTATACAATGAATTGATTGAATCCGAAAGCAAAATGCCATACGGGACCGAGGAACAACTGATTGGCATTCAAAGTGGAATGGAGCTACGATATACCTTTATCTGGAATAATCTGACTAAAATGGAAAAAATGACTTTATATGACCTGGCAGATGATGGTATGTTAAATTTCAAAAATAAAATCCTCATAAATCAATTAGAAAGGAAGGGACTGATAAACCTTAAGCCCGTCCCCCGCTTATTTGCAGAAAGCTTTCAATATTTCCTTTTGTTTTCAATTGACCCGGAAGAGAAACACACTATTGAACAAAAGTTAAACCGGCATAGCAAGTGGAGAAACAAGAGGTATTTAATCTTATTGATTCTGGTTTTACTTGCCGGATTTGTATTCATTGCCCAGGGAAGCTCCATCGAGAAAGTAATTGGCATTTTAACCGGATCTCTAGCTGTCTTTTCCGGGGTAACTCGATTAATCGACAGTAACGTATTCCGGGCATCTTAGTGGAAACAGAAGATGAAGGTGGAAAGGCAGAAGGCGGGAAAGGCAAAAGTGAGAGGTAAAATCGTGTCAATTACAGGCCAATGAACTTCTGAATGTCGAATAAATAGGAAATTGGTGCTTACCTCAGTAAACAAGGTACACTCGTATGCTTGTGTATAATATTATAAACTCATGCTGCATAAAGCAAATCGCAAACCCCAGGCTCTGAAAGAGCTGAATATCATAGCCCCGGGTTTCAACCCGGGGTTACTAAAAAACGCAAAAAAACCCGGCGTTCTGTCAGGCCTTACAGAAAAATATAGTTAAACAACGCCGGAATTGAAAACGCCTGGTTAAACAGGAAGACTTTACTATTGCAGATAACTCTTTATAAAATTTCTCCTTCAGAGAAAATGAGGCACGATTCATCCCCACTGCAACACAAATCCTTTCATAAGGCAGCTGGCTTCTCCGTCATTCCGGTAAATTTCCGGTTTTGACATGGATTTTGCATTCCATCACACAGTGCACCCTTTTGGCAAAATCCCCGCCAAAACCTTTTTATCATGTTTCTCTAATCCCCGGGTTGAAACCCGGGGTTACTGACATTCAACCACTCTGTGGTTGTAACCATACAATAACTACCTTGTTGGCGTGGATTTTACCTGTCCCGGATGTCAAGAATATATTGAAAAAGAAATAATTGCAAAAGCATTTTTTAAATTTAACAGATCTAAAACATTTTAAAGCAATTATGCAACAGCACCTCTAAAATTAAAGTTCTAAGTAATTTTGAAAGAAAAAATGATACATGACAGTAAAAGAGCATTTGGTATTATAAAAAATATCAGCAGGGAATTCTTCCCTGATTGCCGGATTTTACTATTTGGCTCCCGTGCACGAACAGATTATTAAGAAACCAGTGATTATAACTTTTTAATTATAACCTGTTTCTTTAACCAAAATGATAAAGGAAGGAAAAAAGTGCATCGTAAGCCGGTTTTTGCCTGTTCCGGATGTCAAGAATAACTTTTACCTGGATTTTTGTGATCCCCCGAAGGTTTTTAATATCATTCAGGAAAAACCGGGCTCTTATCTCATCATTAACCAAAACAGCTTGCTGAAAACGCAGTTTTTCTATTCCGTAATTGACGACCATTTTTACATTTCGTACTTCCACAATGCTTAGCCATAAATAGGTAAGCAGGGAAACACTTAGAAATCCATGCGCAATGGTGTTTTTAAAAGGAGATTCTCTGGCAGCACGTTCCGGATCAGTGTGTATCCACTGATAATCAAGTATGGAATCAGCATACTTATTGATTTGTTCCTGGGTGACCTTAATATAATCTGAAACACCAATCTCTTTCCCTAAAAGGGATTCAAAATCTTCGTGGCCATTAATGATTCTCTTTTCCATAATTCGTATTTTAGAGAACCCAAAATAAGGTTTTTTTTGATAACAAAGAAATACTGCCTCTAATTTGGCTGACCCAGAGTTTTATTGAGGAATCTATTTTTAAAGCCTATTAAACCTGTCATTTCGATCCGTTTGTTAAGGGAGAGAAATCTGCTTTAATTCTAAGATTTCTCAGTCATTTTAAATACTCCCCTTCACTAGACAACTATTCTTCAAAGATAAGTTAGATTTTCCTTTCTGCCCAATTGGGCAGAAAGGAAAATCTAAGCGGCTTGTC
>JANTGS010000118.1 GCA_024762795.1 Flavobacteriaceae bacterium
TTGTTATATAAAATCATCCAAAAAACTGATCAAGATGAAATATAGCAGCAGGTATCAATACTTTACTGCTTTTTCTTCCGGGATTCTTCTTTGGTTTTTGACAGAACTTCAATTTTAACTGTTGCAACTCCTTCTTTCAGATAGCCCAGTTTTTTTGCTGCTGATTTTGACAAATCAATGATCCTTCCTTTTACAAAAGGCCCCCGGTCATTTATTCTAACGGTTGTGCTTTTGTTATTTGCAAGATTTGTAACTTTAACCCGGGTGCCAAAAGGAAGAGAGGGATGCGCTGCAGTGGCTTTGGAATGATGGTAGATTTCTCCGCTTGCGGTTTTTCTTCCCTCAAATTTATCGGCATAATAGGATGCTTTCCCTTTTTGAACAAAGGGCTTTTGTGCAGCTAAAAATCCGGGAAGTAATAAAAAGCAGAACAAACCTGATAAAATGAAAACCCTTTGGTGAATATAGATCTTACGACTTCTGCCTGCAGTTGAAACCCGGAATAGATTCATTACAAACGTTCCTCAATGTATTTCTTTATGGCATCCTTCCAAACAAGGTATCCCTTACCCATCAGGTGAAGGCCATCATTTGTATATTGTTCATTCAATCTGCCTGCTTTGTCAGAAAATACAAATGTCAAATCAATAAATGTATAATCAAAATTTATGGTCATTTCCTTCAGTCTTTTGTTAATTTCTTTGATTTCCTGTCCTTTATTGGTGTGATTTGGGAACATCCCGAATGTTTTATTCACAGGCAGAATACTTTGCACATAAACTTGGGTATTTGGGCTCGCTTCCTTAATTTTCGCAAGTATATGGCTGTAATTAACCAAAATATAATCGGGTGTTTTCCCGGCAGCCAGATCATTCACTCCGATCATGATAAAAATCTTAAGCGGTTTTGATTTAACAACCTCATCCAGACGGTTTAACACCCCATCGGTAACATCTCCGGAAATACCCCTGTTTTTTATATTTGAATTTTTAAAAAGCTCCGTCCATTCGCCTCCATCGGTAATACTATTGCCAAGAAAGATGATCTCTTTTTTTGTATCGGGCAGAATTTCAAACAAGGATTTTTTTTGGTAATAATACGTTGAAAACTCAGGTGTTTTTTTCTCTTGTGCAAAAATTGAGCTTCCGCTTATCAAAACGATAAGAAAAAATGCTGTTTTTTTCATTGGTTAAATTTTTAAACATTGTAAATATATTTATAAGCTTTGATTAAAAATATACAATTTTTATACCAATTTACCGGTATACAGGTTTTTCTATTTTTTAAATTCAGGTACCCAGTTTTTTTTATAATCCCAGTTTGATCTCAGTTTAATTTCTTCAAAATAATACGTTACTTTTTCAGGCTGAATCTTCTTTAATAAATTTCCCGTATCCCATTTCCCGTTTTTATTGTCATCTTTAATTACTTTCACCCAATAACTTTTGGGTTGCAATAATGTATAGCTTACCGTTGTATCACCCAATACATAGGCTTGCCTTACCAATTTATCTTCTTTCTCAACCAGTTGCAAAATTAAATTACCCTTCACCTGTTCCACCTCAAAAATTATATTTCCATAGTGCGCCAGTTCCCTGGTTTTGAAATTAATAATACTCGTGTCATTGCTCAACCCGTAAATATCGGTTACAGCGCCAGGCAAAAACCGGATTTTATACAGACTGTTTTCTTTCCATTTTTGTGGCATCAATAACCTGTTCAGCCGGTTTGTATCTCTCTCAATTATAAAATCCTCACTGATCTCAACAGAATCTTTTATAAAATAGAATGACATTTTTGAAGTATCCCAGCTTTCTATTGGTGTCCCCGAAATCACAGAAAAGCTTTCATTTAAATTCAGGAGCGAACCTTTCCCCGCATTATAGGTTAAGCTCAGCTTCGGAACTACCGGTTTCTGAACTTTAAGATTTTTTCTTCTGGATGTCTTTTTCGGTTTCTTAAAACGCATCTTTAAAGTATCCGTAACCGGAGTTCTTGTCCCTGATAGATCTGTCTCCGTATAAGGCAGGGTAATCAATAAGGCCTCCTGATTAACCAATGCCGTATCTTTGAGCCAGATGCCAAAAGTGTCTCCGATTACATATTTTTCTTTCAAAAACCAGTCCTTCTTTTCCGGAAAATCAATCAGCCTGATCTCCGGATCTTCATTCAGGGGGCTGTTAAAAACAAAAATCAGTTTCTCCTTTCTTTTTCGTGATGATTCCTTAAGATATTGCTCCTTACTGATTTCCTTAAATAATTTCAATTCTATTTCTGAATGAAAAACCGTATCAGGAACATTTCTCAGGCTGTCAGAAAGGGTGCTGTCATTCAGAACGGGTTTTTTATGATAATTTTGCTCTGTCAAAATCAGAAAACTGTCAGAAAAAGCAACCATCTCAGGTGGTTCATAAGTATAATTCAGGTTTTCATCCTGAAGTGCAAATACCTGAAAGGTATCGGCTTTCAAATTGCTAACCTCAAAATTTCCATCTTCATCCACTTTTGAAACATACAGTGGTTTTTCTTTAAATATGGCTGAATCCGACAGATTTTCATACAATAGAATACTTACATTCTCAGGAATACTCAGGTCAAAGGCACTCAGCACATTTCCCTTAAAAGACAAAGAATCAATTTTGTCTCCTGTTGAAAAAACAAACTGGAAATTCTGTAGTGGATTTGACTCATTATTATCAACAATTGCATTCCCGAAATTAAATGTATAGGTTGTACTGTCCTTCAATTCCTCATCCATTTTAATTACAATCTTTTTCCCCTTTACCGTTATTACCGGCTTTTTTTCAAGAGGAGGAGATATAATCAGCTGTTCGTTTATTTCCCTGAGCTGTATGTACTCATCAAACTCTATTTCAATGAGTTTCCCTTCAAAATGATTGGAGTAATTTAGGGGCTTGCTTTTTATAAGCACAGGGGGATCAACATCCTTCGGGCCACCCGGAGGAGCTGCAATTCTGGCACAGCCATAAATAAGGGCAAGACCTGCAATCAGCAGAACAAAAAAAAGACTTACGATATCAGATTTTTGCAGTATTTTCATCAATTTCTGAATTACAGGAAACAGACCATTTTTTATGACCGACTACAAAGATAATATAAACCAGTTCAGAAATTTTCTTAAATAAAAATTTATCCACCTAATTTTTGTAGTTTTGTTCATTCAAATTTTAAATATTATGATAGACAGTTACATCCACTGGAACGTAAATCCTGAAATTTTCAGGATTGGCAATTTTGCAATTCGCTGGTATGGTTTACTATTTGCATCCGGGTTTTTTTTCGGATATCTTATTATGGACAAGTTCTTTAAAATTGAGGGAGTATCTCAGGAAATCCTCGACAAACTTACCATTTATATGGCCATTGGAACGGTGGTTGGGGCACGACTGGGGCATTGTTTTTTTTATGAACCAGGATACTATTTAAGTAATCCATCCGAGATTCTTAAGATATGGCACGGAGGCCTTGCCAGTCATGGAGCAGCGGTGGGAATTCTTTTAGCAATATGGCTGTTTTCAAGAAACACGAAAAAACCTTATTTATGGGTCATTGACCGGGTTGTGATCGTTGTAGCACTTGCCGGATTTTTCATCCGGATGGGGAACCTGATGAATTCGGAAATTTATGGTATTCAAACTTCCCTTCCCTGGGGATTTATTTTTGAAAGAAACGGTGAAACGGTTCCCAAACACCCAACTCAGATTTATGAAGGACTTTCCTATCTACTGCTTTTCATAGCTCTCTACACGCTTTATATGCGCAAAAAAGGGAAAGTCCGGAACGGTTTGATCTTTGGTATATTTCTTATTGTTTTATTTACTGCCCGCTTTTTTATTGAATTTATTAAAGAAGACCAGGTTGCCTTTGAGTCCGGCATGAAACTGAATATGGGACAGTTACTTAGTATTCCTTTTATCTTATTTGGAATTTATCTGGTAATTGCCGTAACAAGGAAGAAGAAAGAAGCCCTTAAATAGTTTCTCTTTTTAAAACCCACTATTGTCAAGTCAAATTTAATCTGTCATTTCGAACCTGAGGAACGATGGTGAGAAATCTCCTTTAATTCAAAGATTTCTCAGTCATACTTCCCTGCCTGCCCTTTAGGCAAGCTTCGAAATGACAAATAGTAACGTCATAATAGAATTGACTTAACACTAAATATATACAGAATAAGTTTGTGAACTGTAAAATCTTATCGACTCTGTAAAAATAGGAGTTGGAATGATTGCATTCATAAAATCTAACCTCAACCATTTTAAAATCTGCGCGGGTTTTTATATCTTTAAGTGATTTCTGGTCATATTAAATAGAAATTACCGGTATCTAAAAACAAAATTTCATGAACAAAATTGGCTATTTTACAAGAAATATTTTTGAGTCTATCGCTGACACCGGAGAGAAATTCCTTGACCTCTCCGGATTTCGTGGTACACCTGTGCAGGAGCTAATGGATTTATGCAATGACCTGATCTCACATAAAGGTATTGTTTCCGGTATTGCGCTGGCACGGGAGGTAGTAACCCGCTATAAAGCATTAAATGACAATGAAAGACTGGCGTTTTTCCAGGAATTGACTCTTGTCATTGAATCAGAGATTTCCAACATAAAAATGGTGGCAGAGGATTTTGTTCATCACCCGGATGAAGAATCCTTGCAGGAGCTCTATAAAAGCCTCCGTACAAAATACCGCAAACTTTTTAACCGGATGAATATGGCTCCAAACGGAACGGAAGTAATCGTCGATCTGCGAAGAGATCTGTTGAGACTACTACCGGAACACCCTGAATTAAAAGCTATTGATAATGAATTACGAAGGATATTTACAACATGGTTTAACCCCGGTTTTCTGGTTTTAAAAAGGATAGACTGGAATTCAGAGGCCTCGGTACTGGAAAAGATAATCCGTTACGAAACCGTTCATAACATTGGTAGCTGGAAGGATCTGAAGCAACGATTGGTTGAAAACCGCAGGTGTTTTGCCTATTTTCATCCCTCCCTCGGAGACGAACCGCTTATTTTTGTCGAGGTAGCTCTAACCAAGGGTATTGCTAATTCCGTGCAGACCATTTTACACAATGAAAAAGAAGAAAAAAACAGGGATACTGCCATTTTCTATTCTATTAATAACTGTCAACGTGGTTTAAAAGGTATTCCATTAGGGAACTTCCTAATAAAAATGGTAGTTACCGAAATCGCAAAAGAGCTTCCTTCCATTAAGTATTTCAGCAGTCTGTCTCCTGTCACCGGCTTTTCTGACTGGTTAAAAACAGCTATAAATTCAGGTGAAGACAAGCTGTTTGGGGAAGATATTAATACTTTGAAACTTGCTTTACAGCCAGACTGGTATCCTGATCCCAAAATCCGGAAGCAGGTTAAAAACCCATTAATGAAGGTTTGTGCCAATTACCTTGTAAATCAAAAGAAAAATGGCAAACCGGTAAATTCCGTTGCCCGTTTCCATTTTAGCAATGGTGCAGAACTCTATCGCATCAACTGGATGGGGAACAGTTCCAAACATGGCATGGCTGACTCATTCGGTTTAATGGTAAACTATCTTTATGATCTCCGGCATATTGAAATAAATCACGAAAGATACACTGGTAAAGGGGAATTAGCCATTTCCAGAAATATAAAAAAGCTATTGAGTTGATCCCCTGTTTTGTGCATGGCAAGAATGCTTTTTGTTTTTATCGCTAATTATCAGCGATTTAACTTTGTAAATTTTGCATTTTGGGTTATGCATTACACAAAACATACGTAAATCAGGGAGAATCTATATCACAAAAGGCAGTAAAAATCAATCTTGCTGCCTCTTTTTTTGGCTCAACTGAGCCTTAAATCCTATTATGTTGTAGGGCGTTTTATCTATTTTATCGAATAATTAGTTCCTGGTCCTGTTCCAAATTTTTCAATCAGGTTTTTCTTTATCAATTCTGGTAAAATCCGTTTAACTGTTGGGTTAGGAATACCTAATCTCTTTGCAATATCCCCAGACTTGCAACCTGCATTGTTTTCTATAAAAGTCAGGATAGATTTTTCTCGTGGTGATAACCTTGTTTCAACACCTTTACTTTCAAGTTTTATCATCAATTGTTTCTGAATATTCCCCAAAGCATTAAAGAAAAAACGAATCCATTCCGTAACATCTTCATTTGGCCTTTGTGCTTGACAACTTTTTAGTACTCGGTAGTATTCAGTTTTTCTACTTTCAATTTCATGTTCAAAACTCACATATTGAATCCATTTATAACCATGTTTCAATAACAGTAAAGTCGAAAGCAGTCTACTCAACCGTCCGTTTCCGTCCTGAAATGGATGAAT
>JANTGS010000119.1 GCA_024762795.1 Flavobacteriaceae bacterium
AATAATTAAATAAATCTGGATGTATTTTTTTTGGGTTTTATTATAATTTTAAATCCGGGAAATAATAACTTAAATTCTTATAAAAACAATGGTAGAAGAGAAAGTACAAGAGGCTACATTTACTTATGATGAGGTTCTAAATCATTCATTATCATACTTTAACGGTGATGAACTTGCGGCAACAACCTGGATTAATAAATATGCTGTAAAAAACAAAGAGGGAAAATTTTTAGAAAAAACCCCCAAGGATATGCATAGTCGTATGGCAAAAGAATTTGCCAGAATAGAATCTAAATATGCACAGGAAGAAATGCCTCTTGATAATCTATCTGACTACGGAAAAAAAAGAGATCCGTTAACCGAAGAAAAGATATATAAACTATTTGAAGATTTTAAATATGTAATTCCTCAGGGAAGTGTAATGTACGGTCTCGGAAACAAGGAAATTGTTGCCTCATTATCCAACTGTATCGTTATTCCTCCCGTTCATGATTCTTACGGTGGAATTTTCTACGCTGATCAGCAAATGGCACAATTGTTCAAACGCCGCTGTGGTGTAGGAGTGGATCTTTCCAATCTACGCCCAAAAAACGCTTCAGTTTCCAATGCGGCAGGAACAACTACCGGAGCTGTTTCGTTTATGCACCGTTTTTCAAAAACCACACGTGAAGTAGCCCAAAACGGACGCCGTGGTGCTTTGATGCTTACTATGGATATTGCACATCCTGACATAGAAGAATTCATCACGGTAAAACAAGACCTTACCAAAGTAACCGGTGCCAATATTTCAATCCGTTTATCGGATGAATTTATGGAAGCTGTAGATAAAGATAATGATTATACTTTGCGCTGGCCCATTGATTCAACTTCACCTAAATACGAAAAAACTGTAAATGCAAGAGAATTATGGAATAGTATCATTAAAAGTGCACACAATACTGCCGAGCCCGGATTGATCTTTTGGGATCGTCAGCACTATTATTCCACTTCTTCATTGTACCCCGGTTTTAAAAACTCATCTACAAATCCCTGTTCTGAAATTGCTATGCAGGGAGGTGACAGTTGCCGCCTGATCGCAGTTAATTTGTATAATTTTGTTGAAGAACCTTTTACTAAAAAAGCCCGGTTCAATTATAAAAAATTCTATGAGGTAGTTTATGAAACCCAGCGTTTGATGGATGACCTTGTTGATCTGGAACTGGAATCAGTAGATAAGATCTTATCCAAGATCGAGTCTGATCCGGAACCTGACAGCATCAAACAAACCGAGATCGATACCTGGAAACTCCTTCAGGAAACCGGTAAAAAAGGAAGAAGAACAGGCTTAGGTTTTACTGCCATGGGGGATGCTATTGCTGCTTTAGGAATTAAATTCGACACCGATGAAGCACTGGAAGTTGTTGATGAAATGATGAAGACCAAACTCTCTGCCGAATTTAACAGTAGTGTGGACATGGCTATTGAAAGAGGTCAGTTTGAAGTTTTCAACCGAAATATAGAAGATAAATCTGAATTCGTTCAGATGATGAAAAATGAATTTAGGGATATTTACGACAGAATGATGATACATGGAAGAAGAAATATCTCTATCAGTACCGTTGCTCCTACCGGATCATTGAGTATGCTGGCTCAGGTTTCTTCCGGAATCGAGCCTGTATTCCTTTTATCATACAAACGAAGAAGAAAGATAAATACCCACGATAAAAAAGCAAAGGTTGATTTTGTAGATGATCTTGGAGATGCTTTTGAAGAATTTACTGTTTATCATGCCAAATTAAAAACATGGATGGATATTAGTGGTGAAACCGATCCTGATAAAAGTCCATACGCAGGGGCAACAGCGCCTGAGATAGACTGGCATAAACGTATCGAATTACAGGCACTGGTTCAAAAATATACCACACATTCCATTAGCTCTACCATCAACCTGCCCAACGATGTGGCTGAAGATGTTGTAGGCGATATCTATATGGAATCCTGGCAAAAAGGCTTAAAAGGAATTACTGTTTACAGAGACGGTTCAAGAAGTGGTATCCTGGTTGCTGATGATAAAGATAAGAAGAAAGATAAATCTCCTGAAGCCGGATATCAGCAAAAAACAGGTGTTTTCCCAAAACGGCCAAAGACTATCGAAGCTGCAATTGTCAGATTCCATAACGAATCTGAAAAATGGCTTGCTGTTGTTGGTTTGATCGAGGGACGGCCTTATGAAATCTTTACCGGTAAAATGAAAGATGCTTTTAATCTTCCAAGTTATGTAGATAAAGGATGGGTGATCAAAAGCCGAAATAAGGAAGGAGTTGCCCGTTATGATTTTCAGTATGTTGATAAAGAAGGCTATAAGATTACTATTGAAGGCCTGTCACGTTCCTTTGATAAAGAATACTGGAATTACGCTAAACTAATCTCCGGTGTATTACGCCATGGAATGCCTATGCCTTATGTGGTAGATCTGATCAACAACCTTAATCTATATGATGATCATATCAATACCTGGAAGAACGGAGTTTCCAGAGCATTAAAGAGATTTGTTCCGGAAGGAGCAGAAGCAGCCGATAAAAGATGCCCTGAATGCGGCGATCCGGAAGGATTGATCTACTCGGAAGGATGTTTGAAATGCAAAAGTTGTGGTCATTCAAAATGCGGATAAGACATTTATAAATAAATGTTTCATATTTCTAAAAACCTGTGAAAAATAATCTTCACAGGTTTTTTATTTTGTGAATTCATTGAAGACTTACGGGATAATTATATTTGCATCGGTTATGGGTCAAATCCCTTCCCTTGATTTTACAAATACATCTGCATCGCTGTCTGAGTTGAAAGTCGAATGTCAAACCCGCCTTGCCGGCGAGGCAGGAGTCAAAAGTCATCTGATCACCAGCACTCAAAACCTGTCTTGACGGCGGACTCAAAACTCAGCTCAAAACTCTTCTTCCTTAATATCTTTTACATTCAGCTGGAGATTCGTCATTCCATTCCAGTGGTTCTCTTCAATGGTAAAAGCAGCTTTAAAAGAATGACCGTTCTTAATCAGAGGATATTTATTTCCCAGTCCGAAACCAATAGCCTGATATGTTTTCTTATCTGATCCGTTGATGATACTGAGCTTTAGATGATCTCCGTCATTCCCTACGGTTTTTCCATATCCATTATCTCTTAAGCCGGAAGATTCAAAAACAGGCTTCATATTTCTGGGCCCGAAAGGTCCGAGACGTTTTAGTATCCTTAAAAATTTAGGAGTGATCTCATGCAGAGAGATCTCAGAATCGATAGTAACCTGAGGAGTTAGCATCTCTACAGAGATAGTCTCTTTTACTACTTCTTCAAATTTATTTTTAAATAAGGTATAGTTTTCTGGCAGAATCGTAAGACCGGCAGCATATTTATGTCCGCCAAACTGTTCAATATATTCGCTACATTTTTCAAGAGCATTATAAATATCAAAACCTTTGACTGATCGTGCCGAACCGGTAAGTTTAGCTCCACTAAGGGTAAAAACAATAGTTGGACGATAATGTTTTTCTATCAATCGTGAGGCTACGATCCCGATCACCCCTTTATGCCATTCTTCACAACAAACCACCGTAGAATAATTCTTCTCTTCCTGATTGCCTTCAATCTGGATCAGGGCTTCTTTGGTGGTTTCTTTATCCAGCTCTTTCCTGTCAGAATTAAAAACTTCAATCGCTTTGGCATATTCCAGTGCTTTTTTATAATTCTTTTCCGAGAGCAGTTCTACCGCATACAATCCGTGTTTCATTCTTCCGGCCGCATTGATCCGTGGAGCAATCTGAAATACCACATCAGTAATGGTCAGGGTATTTTTTTTCATCTGTTCTGTGATGGCCCTGATACCGGGCCTTGGATTGGCATTGATCACTTGTAATCCGAAAGTTGCCAAAACTCTGTTCTCATCGGTTAAAGGCACAATATCTGCAGCAATTGCTGTGGCTACTAGATCTAAATAAGGAAGCAGGGAATGAATGGTTTCACCTTTCTTTTCGGCTATAGCCTGAATTAATTTAAAACCAATACCACAACCAGGTAATTCTTTAAACGGATATTCACAATCATTACGCTTCGGATCGAGAACTGCCACTGCCTCTGGCAGTTTATCTCCAGGCCGATGGTGATCACATATAATAAAATCAATCTTTTTTTTGTTGGCATAATCGATTTTATTATTGGCCTTGATACCGCAATCCAGAGCAATAACAAGAGAAGTATCATTGTCATGAGCAAAATCGATTCCTGTAAAGGAGATCCCGTAACCTTCCCGGTATCTGTCGGGAACATAGGTGGCCACATTAGGGTAACTGTTTTTTAAAAAAGTTGAGACCAGCGTAACAGACGTGGTCCCATCTACATCATAATCACCATAAATAAGGATATTCTCATTATTTTTTACAGCTTCTTCAATTCTGTCTACTGCTTTATCCATATCCTTCATTAAAAAAGGATTGTAAAGATCATCAAGTGTAGGCTTAAAGAATTTTCGCGCCTGATCAAAGGTTTCAACACCACGCTGAACCAGAATCTTTGACAGATACTTATCAATTTTAAGCTCTTCTGCAAGTTGATCAACCTTCTCCTTTTCCGGTGATGGTAATTTTTCCCAACGCATAATCCATGAGTTTTAAAAGTTAAAAACTTAGTCCAAAATAAAACAAATTGTCTGTATTTTAGTGTTAAAATTAACGCAATGTTAACATGAAATTGTAATATTTTTTAATTTTTCTTTAAGATTAGATGCAACTATATAGTATTAAGTGCATCTTTTGGTTATAATAACGCAACAATTAGAAACATAAATGTTAAAAAAAACGCTTTTTTTGCGTTTTTATGCAACTATTTGAATAAAAACTATAAATTAGCGTGATTATTAATTCAAAATAAATTATTTATTAACCAAAATTAATCAGATTATGAGACAAAAGTATCTGTTCTCTTTACTGATATTTTTAATTACGGCAAGCCAGGTATTGTTAGCTCAGGAGATAACAATAACCGGTACTGTTACGGATGATTCCGGAGCAGGATTACCCGGAGTTAATGTATTGGTAAAAGGAACTAGCAATGGAACAGCAACCGATTTTGACGGAAGGTATGAAATCAAAGCTTCCCAGGGAGATGTTTTAGAATTTTCATTTATCGGTTTTGAAAGCAAAGATGTTACTGTTACCAGTTCCACCATCAATGTTACTTTAACCGAAGGTGCAAACGAACTGGATGAAGTTGTGGTAACTGCCTTTGGTATTCCCAAGAAAACCAAAGAACTGGGTTATTCAGTTTCCCAGGTAAAAACAGAAGATCTCGATCTAGCAGGGCAAACCAATAGCGTTACAGCCTTACAAGGTAGAGTTGCCGGTTTGGCTATTCGTCAGACTTCAGGTTCACCGGGAGGTGGTGTTGATATCCTCATCAGGGGTATGTCATCCTTAACCCCCGGAAGTAACAACCAGCCCCTTATCGTAGTTGATGGTGTAGCTATTAATAATGACACTTTCGCAGGTAATATTTTACCTTCTGCAGGATCAAATTCATCAGGAAGTAATGAACAATTCTCCTATTCAAGCAGGGCCGGTGACATCAACCCTGAGGATATTGAAACCTATAACGTATTAAAAGGTGCTGCCGCAACAGCTCTTTACGGTATTCAAGGTGCCAATGGGGTAATTGTGATTACCACAAAGAAAGGTAAACAAGGTAGAGCAAAGATCAATTTCTCTGCTTCAACAACCTTTAGAAGGGTAACTAAGGCTCCTGAGCAACAAAAGCTCTATCGTGAAGGATATAACGGAAAGCCTGAAATTCTTTATACTCCCGAAACTGAAACAGGATTTACACGAGTTAGCCCAAGTACACCATTCCATACCTGGGGACCTTTATATTCTGATGATGTATATGAATATCCTGATTATACTGTTGATTTGAGCAATGACCGTTTTTACGATCCTTACGATCTGTTTAAAACAGGTGTTAACAGTCAGATGAATTTCAACATCTCAGGAGCTTCTGATACTTTAGATTACTTCTTCTCTATGGGTAAAAGTAGTGATGAAAGTATTGTTCCTAATTCAAATTATGACAAACTATCCTTCAGATTCAACGGAGGGTTCAGAGTTTCTGAAACCTTTAAAATCAGTTCTTCTGTGCAGTTTACCAACTCAGGAGGTAGAAGAGCAAATGGTGGTGATAAATCTATCATCAGTTCATTAGCTTACTTTTCACCTACCTTCCCTATAAATGATTATAAAAATGCCGATGGTTCACAACGTAACTACAC
>JANTGS010000120.1 GCA_024762795.1 Flavobacteriaceae bacterium
TTTGAGCAAAGCCTGATAAGCTAAAAGCTAGTAAGATTGTAATTAAAAGATTCTTCATCATAATTTTTCCCTTCCTTTTGATTTAAATTTAAAATTGAGCATCAATACTTTTTTTGACCTCTTTTATACAACGGTCCTTTGCCTAACGGTTTGAATATATTGCGTTTGGCACCTGCCTACCGGCAAGGCAGGTTTTAACACTCCAATTTCTCAGTTTACTACTATGTTTGACTATTGCTATCATCTTTATTTTTAGCACTATCTGCCAACCGGCCAAAGGGAGCTCAGCGAAGTTAAATACACTATATTTGTTAGCTAAAGTACTTTATATTTTCATTTCACAGAAATTTTAATTATAAGGTTTTATTTTTCTTTTTTATATTATTAATAACAAGGTCATCTATTTCAACTAGAACATTATCAAAACCTTCATTTGAGACAATCTTTTCCTTCATATTTAGGGCATTTTGTTTGTAATTGCCATTAGACAAAATTTGCTCAATTGCTTTTTTTATTCGAGTTGGTGAGGATTTAGGCGATAACTTTATGCCTGTGTTACAAAGTTCAACTTTAATCGCATTATCACCCTGATCTCTCCCCATTGGGAGGCATATCATTGGTAACCCGTTGGCCAGCGACCTTATGATTGTACCATGTCCCCCATGTGTAATAACAAGATCAGCATGTGGGAATAGTAAAGAATGTTTTACTGATTTCAAAACAACAACATTTCCAGGACATTTTAATTCGATGTCCTCCATAGCAGGACCGAGCGTGACAATTCCATAAACCGGAAGGTTTTTAATCGCATTTATACAATTCTGAATAACTTGTGTCTGGTTTTGAAAAGTTGAAGAAAAGGCAATAACAACAATTGGCCTGTCTTTTTGCTCTGACCAGGGGTGTTCCCATTGCTCAGATGCAGCCCAATCGGGATCGTCCAATACAGGACCGGTGTATCGTACATTTTTAGGAGCAGGTTCTATCGGAATATCAAAGCTCTTCAAGGTCTGTATTAATTTCAGGTCTGCGTTATAGATAAGGTCGCTGGTATTTCTTAATGGCTCCATTGATAACGAGGTCATGATTCTGTTCAGCATTGGTTTAAATTCATTTAATTTTAAAGTAAATAGTTTCCCCAAAAACCGATCTCTTAAACGGTAAGCGAATCCCTTACCCAGTCTGAGGCCCATATTGCCCGGAGGTCTGTTTGGACCGGGTAAAATTTCGGGCATATGATTGAGCAGTATAACGGGGATTTTCATATATTTTGCAGCGATAACTGCAGGGAAAAGAAGAAAATCGACTACTAACAGATCTATTGAAAGAGACTTGATTAATTCTATCGTGTGCTCAATAACATATGCAGCTGGTCCAAACATAACGGTGTCAAAAACAGGATTCTTTATTAGGGTGGCATTGTAATCCTTGAATAAATCTTCTTTCATGTCTTGTCGTAAAAAATGTTCACGATAAGAAACAAAAGAAGCCCCCAGCCCATTTACAGATTCTTTCATGCAAGGCTCAGACAAAATGGTGATATCATAATCTGTTTCCATTAACTTCCTTGCAAAACCATAAATTGGAGGCACATTTCCTCCACCTTCCACTGTAACAATAAGTGTATTTTTTCCCATTTCTATGTGTTCTTGTTAATTAATCCTTCAACTAAATTTTTGAATATGGAAAAGGTTTTTTCTTTGCTTAGCTTTAAATCTTTTCTCATAAGTTTCCATAGATAGATCTCTGTTGCTGCAATAAATGAGGTTAGTTGGACCTCGTAGTCAACAGACAGCTCATCAGGAAGATAAGGTGCAAACACCCGTATGCACCAATCCCTATGTAATGCTCTCCCTTTGGCTCCTATTCGTCTTGCTATTTCAAGTTCAGATTCCAAATTTATAGTGCGTATAGCTGCCTCTCCCATCTTCTCATAATTTGACAACAGAGCTTTCAATATGTCATCAATATTTCCAACTGTAGTTAATGTACGTTCGGATTCTATTTCTGCTGCCAGGTAAGAAAGGGATCCATTTGTCAAGCCGCTCTTTGACCCAAATTTCCGTAAAATAGTTTTGGTGGTAACTCCAGCTTCTTTGGCTACCATTTCCAGCGTGATATCTTTTATTGAATATCTGGACCATAAGGTTCCAAAAGCTTTGATAATAGCAACTTTTGTGTTTTCTGCATCAACCAGACGCTTTGAATTATCGTAAGTACTTTTCTTTTTATTCATGTCACAAAGATAGACATTAATTTATTAATGCCAATAGAAAAGACATGAATATTTAACTTTGAGACAAAAATTACAACAGCTAATGTTGTTTTGATTTGGAATCAGACTTGTAAGGATTTGTATCTTAGCTAACGGTTCAGTATGTGACAAGTAGGCGATTGCGGTCTTCAATCATTTCAAATTACTTCAAATTACAATCGGACTAAAACCATTGAATTTACTGTTATTTTAAAACTTTAGTAGCGTTTCGTTTTATTTTTCTAATCTTTTGATTTCAACTCCAATACTTGCAATTGTTTTATTGAATTCTTCCATGTAATATTCATATCTTTCCAATACACTTTCCCAATGTTTAGTGTGGTATGTTAAAGCAGTTATAAAGCTTTTGTTCTTCTTCAGATTCTGAAAATCTTTAGGTTCAAAAATCATAAAGGCAGAATCGTCATCTGGCATGATAAAATTATTTGTAAAATCCCTGTTAAGCCAGGCTGTTTGGTTTTTGTAAAACTCATCAAATGTAATCTTTAACCATTTGTAATGATTTTCGTAGATCAAGGAAATTTCAGATCTTATCGAGTCATTTTCTATAATATCTTGTCCAATAGATAACATCCTGTTATATCCGGTAACAATTGGGCTCATATGTGGAGCAGACATGCTAATCCACCATAAATCATTAAGGAGTGAATCATTAAAGTATATATCTAATTTTAAGTTCTGTATAAGCTTATTAGAAGTTCTTATTCTCTTTTCAATGAAATACATATTGTCATCATGATCCTTCAAATCAGATATCAGGTTTGCCCGGATTTCCTTCAATATTTCAATTTCTACTTTTCTTTGCTTTTGTATTTCATTCCAATTGTTGATCTGAAGAGCAATTAAAATCCCAATTACAACAAGTACAACTTCTCCTACTGCATAAAATATATATTTGCCGAATCTGTTTTCAGACAAAAGGAGTATTCTGATTTTCCCAAAGAATTTTATCATATATTATTATTTGTAATCATGAAGGTTAACTATTTTACATAGGTAATTTTTCAGGGGAAAGTTACTTAATATTTCCAATACAGATGTGCCTTAGCTATGTTTTGCAGTATTTAATTACCTGATATCTATAGAGGAAACATCTCTCAGAACACTTTCGTTGTTGCAAACCACAAACTGTTATAAAAATTTCCCGGATTATTTTACGATCTTATTATACCTCTACATTATTTCAATCACCCTGTCAACCGGTAGTGCTTTTATTTTGTGGCCATCCCTGCCGGTCATGGTAGTGGCAGCAAACAGAGAGTTGACAATGGCTTCTTCAGTGGCTTCAATGCATGCCTGAAAAACCGGTGTCATGGCATCATTTCGCAGTACTTTAGGCTCATAGTACAAGGATTTGCCTGAATAAGGGATCAGGTTATTTTTTGCATTTGACATGGCAATTACATAATCTCCGCTTCCATTGGAGGCAATTCCTCCGGTTTTGGCCAGGCCCATAATTGCTCTTTTGGCAACTCTTTCCAGATTTCGGGAGCTAAGCGGAGCATCTGTAATGACAACAATCATACAGGAACCATCCACTTCATTTTTCCTGTTATCCCGGTCGTTTTTTAATTCATGGGCTATGGGAACTCCGTTTATCTCCAATACTCCGCCAAAATTGGTCTGAACCAATACGCCAAGCGTATAATTTTCTGAATTTATATGGACTACCCTGGACGCAGTTCCAATTCCTCCTTTAAAACCAAAGCAAACGGTTCCGGTTCCGGCTCCCACGTTTCCTTCTTCTATTGCACCTCCCCCGGCATTTTTTATGGCAGATAAAACATCTTCCTGACTTACATGCCTTCCTCTGATATCATTCAGCCAACCGTCATTGGTTTCTCCAACCACCGGATTCACAGAACGCACCTTTTGGTTTTCAGCTTGTGCAAGTGTAAAAGTGATCAATGCATCAGAAGCCACAGGTACACTCAGTGTATTGGTAAGTATGACCGGGGTTTCAATGTTTCCCAGTTCTTTTACCTGGCTGTAACCGGCAAGTTTTCCAAAACCATTTCCTATATAAATGGCTGCCGGAACTTTCCGTTGAAAAATATTACCGGTATGTGGAAGAATAGCCGTTACCCCGGTTCTGATGCTGTCTCCTTTTATCAGGGAGGTATGTCCGACTTTCACCCCGGGCACATCGGTAATTGAATTGTTCTCTCCTGGTTTTAAAACTCCGATCACAATTCCATAATCTCTGGGTCTTTCATGCTGAGAAAAAGCAATCGCAGATATCCAAAAAAACATCAAAATTGTGACAAATAAGGGCTTCATATTAAATTTGAAAAACTTAATTCGTTTTTGATTTATCAATTTTTTTGATGGAAATTCCGGTAAATCCCAGGAAAATGGCAATCAGCGGATTAATAAAATTAAAAAAAGCAAAAGGCAGGTAAGCAAAGGTTGCCACACCCAGGGTGCCAGCCATATATGCACCACAGGTATTCCAGGGAACCAGGGGCGAAGTCAGGGTTCCGGAGTCCTCCAGTGTACGGGAAAGATTTTCAGGTGCCAGCCCTCTCCTTTCATATTCCAGCTTGAACATTCTTCCCGGAAGAACAATGGCCATGTACTGATCAGAAGCAACAATATTTGTCCCGATACTTGTAAATATGGTTGTTGCAATCAAAGAACCCGTCCCACGAACCATCTTAAGCAAAGCAGTAACCATTTTTTTCAGCATTCCCGTTTCTTCCATTACCCCTCCAAACATCAGGGCTGATAAGATAAGCCAGATAACCTCCAGCATGGAGTTCATTCCGCCGCGATTTACCAGCTGATCAATTGTACCTGATCCGGTAGAAGTTGTAAAACCCATGTACATTGCCTTCCATACACCGGCAATCATAACGATGGGCTTTGAAAGATCCTGTCTGTCCACAAACTGACTTACCATGTCAGGCTGAAAAATAATCGCAAAAATCCCCCCGGTCAGAGCTCCCAGCAAAATTGTAGGGAAAGGTTTCATTTTTAAAACAGCAAGAACAAGAACAACCAAAACAGGAACCAGTAACCACCAGCTTGTATTGAAACTGGCTTCAATAACTGACAGGGTTTTCTCCTGCATCGTCATGTTCTCTGTAACCGAAGTTGATAAGCCGATAATCGTAAAAATAATAAGGGAAATTGTTATACTGGGAAGGGTAGTCCACAACATATGTTTTATATGGTCATAAAGATTGGATCCGCTGACAGCAGGAGCCAGATTGGTAGTATCTGACAGGGGGGAAAGTTTATCACCAAAATAGGACCCACTGACAATTGCTCCTGCAGTTACTCCCAGTGACATGTCCATTCCATGGGCAATTCCAATTAAGCCCACCCCTATGGTCCCAACTGTTGTCCATGAGCTGCCAATGGCCCCGGCAACAATTGCTGAAACAATGACTACCGTGGGATAAAATATTTTCGTACTCAGCAATTGCAAGCCGTAGTAGATCATTGTAGTCACAGTTCCCGACATTACCCAGGTGCCAATCAATGCTCCCACCGCCAGCAAAATAAAAATGGCTCCCATTGCCTGGCTGATACTCTTCACCACTCCCTTGCCCATATCATCCCAGGCATGTCCGTTTTTCAAGCCGATTATTGCAGCAATAAGACTGCTGAAAGTCAGTGCAATCTGATTTGGACCCCAGGATGCATCTTCTCCAAAAATATAAACAGCAAGGCTCAGCATTCCAATGAGAAAAAACATGGGAATCAGTGCATCCAGCATGGATGGATCTCTTTTTACAGGGGTTTCAGAATTCATAAAGCTTAGTATTAGAAATTAAAAAATCTATGAATTAATGATTTAATACGCTGATAATCAGTAAATACGTTGATCTATTAGTACAATCGACCTCCATTAAAAGTACGCAAAAAATACAGAAATACAAATTCCATTTTACCTAGTGCTTCTAAGAAAACTCTTAACTTTTCAAGTGGCTTCTTAGAAGACGCCAAAGACAAGGCTTTCGAAGCTTTGAAAATCAGGGAGTTTACTTTT
>JANTGS010000121.1 GCA_024762795.1 Flavobacteriaceae bacterium
TACTGAATTAAGGATTTTAAATAAAGTAGTAAATTTTGAGTGGCCAACAATTTAAAAGATTGATCAAAAATTTACCTGAATTTTATCAATGTATTTCTTTATAGCTTTTGCCAGAGTAGGGGCTGCCTTAATATTTTTTCTAAACCACAGTTCCGGTTCTATAAGTTCCAGCTCTACAATGGCCAGTTTACCTTCATTGTCCTTTACCATATCAACCCGGGCATAAACTGGGGATTCAACACAATTTTTAACCGCCAGTTCGGCAAAACTGATCTCATCCGGATCAGGATCGTAGTCATGAACTGAACCACCCCAGTCGTCTTGCACTCTGAAATCTCCCGGTTTAGCCTTTTTCAAAACAGCATGCGAATATTTTCCATTTAGGATTACTAGAGAGATCTCGCCTTTTTCTACAATATTTTTAATAAAAGGCTGAAGCATCATGGCTTCATTATGGATCAGTTCCTGAAATATACCTTCATATTGATCCATGTTTTCCGGATCTATTTTATAGGTATGTCGTGCACCTCCCGAAATGCAGGGTTTTAGAATGCATTTATTCCACCGGGTTTCTTTAAGGAGTTGTTCCAGACTCGTTGTAGAATCCTTTTCAATAAAAACAGTAGGGAGGGTGTGGACTCCCATATTTTCAAGATCTTGCAGATAATGCTTGTCGATATTCCAACGGATGATCTTTTCAGAATTGATCAACTGAGTTTGACGGCTCACTTTTTCCATCCATTGGGAGAACTCATCAAAACGATCAAAATAATCCCAGGTAGATCTGAAAAGTACGGCCTTGGTGTTGTTCCAGTCAAAATTTTTATCATCCCAGGCCAGTCTTGTGGGTTTTAATCCTTCCTTTTCAAGCGCTTCAACAACAAGCCAGTCTTCAAGCAGAACGTTCCTAATATAATCGTTCTGAATTACAGGAGCAACATAACGCTGATCAGTTAAAACAACAATATCGTATTTTTTTTTCATTATCACATTAAAGCAAAAGGTTCTTAGAGCATTATCTTATTATTATTTATGCAAAACAAGACTAGAAATATTTCAAGTTTTAAAAGATATTTTTTCCTTTTTTGACCTTTGTCCTAAAGGGAGAAAAGTGAAAGATACTTTATCATCCTTTAGGAATGAGATAAAACTAAGAATTTTTAATCCAATTCGTTCAAGCTTTGTTTTGCACTACTTAAACTCACTTACAAAGTGTAGTTTAACAGTTGGATACTTATCCTGAGTCATTTGAACTGTAAAGGCAGAATCGGCAAGAAAGACCAGCTGACCCTTTTTATCTTTGGCTAAATAACGTTGCTTTACACGCTTAAACTCTTTAAACTCATCGCTACTCGAATCTTCTGGATCTACCCAGCAGGCTTTATGTACATTCAAATTATCGTAAGTACATTTGGCACCGTATTCATGTTCAAGCCGGTACTGAATAACCTCAAACTGTAATGCTCCTACCGTTCCAATCACTTTTCTACCGTTAAGATCGAGGGTAAACAGCTGTGCCACTCCTTCATCCATCAGTTGATCCAGTCCTTTAGCCAGTTGTTTGGCCTTCATCGGATCAGCATTGTTTACATACCGGAAATGTTCAGGTGAGAAACTCGGTATTCCTTTAAACTCTAGTACTTCTCCCTCTGTAAGTGTATCACCGATCTTAAAACTACCGGTATCGTGAAGGCCAACGATATCCCCGGGAAAAGATTCATCTACAATCTCTTTTTTCTCTGCGAAGAAAGCATTTGGACTTGAAAATTTCATTTTTTTACCGAGTTTGACATGCAGGTAATTGGTATTTCTTTTAAAAATTCCAGAAACCACTTTAACAAAGGCCAGTCGGTCACGGTGTTTCGGATCCATATTGGCATGGATCTTAAACACAAAACCCGTAAATTTTTCTTCTTTTGAGTCCACCAGCCGTTTATCCGACATTTTAGGTTGTGGAGTAGGAGCTATTTCAATAAAACAGTCGAGCAATTCCTTAACCCCGAAATTATTCAGTGCAGAGCCAAAGAAAACCGGTTGCAGATCTCCTTGTAAATATGCGTCACTATCAAATTTAGGATATACTTCATCGATCAGTTCAAGCTCTTCCCTCAAAGTATCTGCAGCAACTTCTCCAATAGATTCATCCAGTTCTTTACTCTGTATATTGGTGAATTCTATTCCTTTACTCACGGTTTGCTTGGAATCACCTGAGAATAAATTCAGTTTTGATTCCCAGATATTGTAAATTCCCTTAAAATCATAGCCCATCCCGATAGGAAAGCTCAAAGGTGTCACTTTTAATCCCAATTTTTGTTCTACTTCATCCAGCAGATCAAAAGCATCTTTCCCTTCGCGGTCGAGTTTATTGATAAAAACGATCATCGGAATGTTTCGCATACGGCAAACCTCTACCAGTTTTTCAGTCTGTTCCTCAACCCCTTTGGCTACATCAATTACCACAATCACACTATCTACAGCAGTCAGGGTTCTGAAAGTATCTTCGGCAAAATCCTTATGTCCGGGCGTATCGAGTATATTGATCTTCTTGTCTTTATAGATAAATGCCAGAACGGAAGTAGCTACAGAAATTCCCCTTTGCCGTTCTATCTCCATAAAGTCGGAAGTTGCTCCTTTCTTGATCTTATTGCTTTTTACAGCTCCGGCTTCCTGTATAGCACCTCCAAACAACAATAGTTTTTCTGTTAAAGTTGTTTTACCGGCATCAGGGTGTGAGATGATTCCAAAGGTTCTTCTGCGTTGTATTTCTTCTATAAAATTCATGTACAAAAATTAGTTCGCAAATATAAGGCTTATTTAAGGATTTGAAAATGATTTTATTTTAAGCCTCACCACAGGTTTATGAATAGAATTAAAGAAAATAAATAACTTTAATAAGAATATAATATTTTTTAAAAAAGATTGTTTAATTAATTAAATAGTATTTAATTTGTAAAATCTAATTTAATTTTATAATTCTCCGGTTTATGGATCAGATGGGTAAAAGAATTAAACGAATAAGAGAAAGCTTTGGTTTAAGTATCAAAGATTTATCTCTACAGATCGGAGTAACTTCAAGTTTAATTTCCCAGATAGAAAAAGGAAAAGCATTTCCCTCTATTGTTACCTTAAAAAAAATAGCTGAAGCTTTACAAACTACTGTAGGAGAGCTGATTGGGGAGAACGAAAACCAGATTAAACGCCCTTTGTTAAGATCTGCTGACAGAAGGCTTGCCAAAAAGAATCCTAAAGGTACCAGTTCTTATTTGTTATCTTATCACTTTCCCTCAAAGCAGATAGAACCTTATTTAATTGAGTTTAAAAAGGATTCCAATTCAAGAGGAATTATGACCAGTAATTTTCCCGGACAGGAATTTTGCTATGTTTTAAAGGGTGAATTTGAAGTAACTATTGAAGATATTAAATATAATTTAACTGAAGGAGATGGTTTTTATTTTAATTCCAATAAGTCTCACCTGTTTAAAAATATCAGCAAAGAAAATGCGGAGATCCTCTGGATCATTACGCCAAACAATAATTAAAAAGAAAAAATAAAATAATATTATGAAAGCAATTACAGAAATGCCTTTAAAAGAAATGGTTCAGTTTCAGCAATCAGACATTGAGGCACTGATGGATCGTCACGGAATAGATGAAGATGGTAAAAATATCATCCGTAAAGAAAATCTGATCCCTACAACATTACTCAACCGGCTGCACAACAGTTTTCCTCAGCATTCTATCCTGCAAAAGGAAAGCAGGGCTATTTTTCACGGAAAAAATAAATATTCCGGATTGCCCGGTTTTAGAAAAGTATGTGAGATCCTCGCAGAGCACGGTATCGTACTGAGTGATATCAAAGAACGGGAACTTTTTGTTGAAGTTTACGCCTTTTTGGCAACAAAGCATGTTTTAAATACCATTGACTGGGACAATTATGAAGAGGATCAGATTTTCCACTTGATTATTCCGCAACCCAATATGATCGATAAAAAAGTGGTTGACGAATACAAGAGCATCGAAGATCCCGTTGAACGCAAGCGTATGGTTGTTGCTTACAGAGATCAAACCAATCCGCATGACGGAAAACAAATTCTTAATCGCCCGTCTTTCTATTCAGAAGAAGGTGAGTTTGAAGCAATTGACGGAGGTCAGCATAAATACCCACAGGTTTTCCTTCTTTTAGATAAAACAACTCAAAGTTGCTATGCTTATTGCACTTACTGCTTTCGCCATGCTCAGGTGAGAGGTGATGAGGATATGTTCATTCAAGATGATGTACATCAGATTCATGAATATTTTAAAAAACATAAAGAAATTACTGATATTTTAATTACTGGAGGAGATGCCGGTTATATGCCTTATGAAAGATTGAAAGAATATCTTTTACCCCTGATTGAAGATCCTGAATTAATGCATATCAGAAACATCCGGATTGCATCACGCGCCTTGACCTATGAGCCACATGTGGTTGTTAATTCTAAATACGACAAGATACTCAAGTTATTCAAAAAGTTGATTGATAATGGTATTCAGGTTTTATGGATGGGTCACTTTTCTACGCCTAAAGAACTGTTGAATATCCACACCATTGCTGCGATACGCCGATTACGTGCTAATGGAATCAATGTGAGAAGCCAAAGTCCGATGATGAATCATATCAGTTTATTTATGGATGAGAACGGTAAAGTTGATATCGACAGATCTGCTCAAAACTGGATCGATTTGGGTCATATTCTAATGATGTTGGGAATGCAGTTCCATTCAATCTATTGTGCAAGACCGACTGGTGAGCACGACTATTTTACCGCTCCACTGGCAGATATGGACAGAATTTTTAGTAAAGTATACAGAAGTTTACCCTCACTGGGCAGACCTTCAAGATATATCTCTATGACCTCTTCTGCAGGTAAAACTTCTTTGATGGGTGTTGTCGAAGTTAATGGCAGAAAGGCTTTTGCATTGAAATTCAATGAAGCGAGAAATATGAAATGGTTGGATAAAGTTTATCTGGCCGAATATGATGAAAAAGAAAATACTATTGAAAAATTAAAACCTTTTGATGGTGGAGAATATTTCTATAAGGAAGGTTTGGAACAAATTGAAAAAGAACTTGAAGAAAAGTACGGGAAAGCTCCTTTATAAAACTAAAAGATGATCGATAAAATAGTTAATTCGGTTCAGGAAGCTGTAAGTGAGATCCATGATGGAGCTACCCTTATGATTGGAGGATTCGGTGAGGCAGGAAGTCCTGTTGAACTGATCCATGCTTTGATAGACCACGGAGCAAAAGATCTAACCGTGGTGAGTAACAATACAGGGAGTGGTGAAGTTGGACTGGCAGCCCTGATCGCAAATCGGCAGGTAAAAAAAATGATCTGTTCTTTTCCCAGAACAGCCAATTCAACAGTTTTTCCCGAATTGTACAATGCAGGGGAGATTGATCTCGAACTGGTTCCTCAGGGAACATTGGCCGAAAGAATTAGAGCCGGAGGAGCAGGGATTCCCGCTTTCTACACCCCCGCTTCTGTTAATACTCCTTTAGCAGAAGGCAAAGAGTCACGAATTTTTAACGGTGTTGAATATGTTTTAGAATATGGTATCAAAGCCGACTTTTCACTGGTAAAATGTGAAACTGCCGACAGGTACGGAAATCTGCTTTACCATGCCACAGCCAGAAATTTTGGTCCAATCATGTGTACTGCAGCTGATGTAAGTATTGTTCAGTCAAAATATATTGTTGAACCGGGAGATATAGATCCTGAGATAGTGGTTACTCCGGGTATCTTCGTTAAAAAAGTTGTTCATGTTAAAGATCCTGCCAATGAATCACAATTGGTGGCTGATAAAATGAAATATCCATGGTAAATAAAGATAAAAAAATAGGTTGGGACCGGGCAGAAATGGCTCAAAAAGTAGCCTTAGATATACCGGATGGATCCTATGTGAATCTGGGTATTGGCATTCCCGAAATGGTAGCCGGATTTGTTCCTGAAGGCAGAGAACTGATCTATCAGACTGAGAACGGTTTGTTGGGAATGGGCGATTATGCCGAAGAAGGTAAAGAAGATCGGGAGTTGGTTAATGCCGGGAAGAAATTTATCACCACCATTCCGGGAGCGAGTTTCTTTCATCATGCTGATAGCTTTACGATGATCCGTGGCGGTCATATCGATGTTTGTGT
>JANTGS010000122.1 GCA_024762795.1 Flavobacteriaceae bacterium
AAAAAGAAGCTTCAGAGTATTTTTATTCAAATTCTGTATCTTTAACAGATTCCTATTTATATAAATTAAAGTTTCCTGATAATTTTATTGATTTTTTATTTAAAAACATATTCTTAAATTTGAGTAAAGATATTGATAAACAGCGAATTGCAGTAAGATTTCATATAACACTTGTAGATTATATCATCAGGGTTGCTTATAAATTCGATTTTAAGAAGATCGCTTTTAGCGGAGGTGTTTTTCAGAATTCCCTGTTGGTGGATATGATCATTGAAAACATGAAAGATGAATTTGATTTGTATTTTCATAAAGAATTTTCCCCCAATGACGAAGGGATTCCTTTTGGGCAACTGATGTATTATTCATGCTTATGATTTTCTTATGATTATTATCTTTTTTCATTCTTAAAAAAGCTTTAAATTTGAGTCAGCTAAAAGAATCGATTTGAAATATCTATCAGAATACAGAGATCCGAAACTTGCTAAAAAAGTCTTGCAGGAAATTAAGAAAACAGTTACACAACCCTGTAATATCATGGAGATCTGTGGAGGTCAAACACACAGTTTAGTTAAAAATGGTATTCTGAATGTACTACCTGATGAGATCACCATGTTGCACGGTCCGGGATGTCCGGTTTGTGTTACTCCTCTTCACTTAATCGATAAGGCTATATATTTATCAGAAAAAGAAAATGTGATCCTTTGCAGTTTTGGAGATATGTTGCGGGTACCCGGTTCTAAGAAAAGTTTGCTGGAGGCTAAAGCAGGTGGTGCCGATGTGCGAATTCTGTATTCTCCGCTGGAAGCAGTAACACTTGCAGAAAAGAATCCCTGTAAGGAAGTCATCTTTTTTGCTGTGGGCTTTGAAACAACGGCTCCGTCTAATGCTTTATCGGTGATCCATGCCGAGAAACTGGGATTAAAAAACTATTCTATTCTTACCTCCCACGTGTTGGTACCTCCGGCCATAACGGCTCTGATGGAAGATCCTGAAAGCAGGATTGACGGATTTCTGGCAGCAGGTCATGTATGTTCTATCATGGGTTACTGGGAATATTTTCCTCTTGTGGAGAAATATAAGATTCCTATTGTGGTTACCGGATTTGAACCATTGGATATTTTGCAGGGAATTTTAATAACTGTAAAACAACTCGAGGAAGGCAGAACAGAGCTGGAAAATCAATATACCCGAATGGTTAAAGAAGAAGGGAATACTTCGGCACAAAAGATCATCAATCAGGTTTTTGATGTTTCCGATCAGGCATGGCGGGGGATAGGCACCATTGAACAAAGTGGTTACAGGTTAAACAAAGCTTATGAAAGATTTGATGCCGATAAAAAATTCAGTATTGATATTGAAAAAGCTGAGGAAAATAAAGAATGTATTGCCGGAGATATTATGAAAGGATTAAAAAAACCTTACCAGTGTGTTCATTTTGGAAAAGAATGTACACCACAGAATCCTTTGGGGGCACCTATGGTAAGCTCAGAAGGGGCTTGTGCGGCTTATTATAATTTTTCCACTATGTTTAAAACAATCTCATAAAAGATGAAAAAAAGTATCTTTAAATTACAATGTCCTGCCCCTAAATTTGATTTTGATATCATTACTTTAGCCCATGGAAGCGGTGGATTACTTACCAATAAATTGCTGGAAAGCGGAGTCTTTGATCTTTTAAAAAATGAAGAGCTCGATAAGCATCATGATGGTGCCCTTTTGAATTTTGGAAGTGATACTGTTGCCTTTTCTACCGACAGTTTTGTGATCTCTCCGGTTTCCTTTCCCGGGGGAGATATTGGAGAACTTGCAGTGAATGGTACCGTAAATGATGTGGCGATGTGTGGCGGAATTCCGCAATATTTATCGTTGAGCTTTATTCTGGAAGAAGGTTTACCGATAAAAGAATTCTGGGATATTCTGGTTTCAATTAAATATGCTGCAGAAAAATCAGGGGTAAAGATCGTAACCGGAGATACGAAAGTGGTGGATAAAGGAAAAGGAGATAAGATTTTTATAAATACTACCGGGATCGGTAGAATTCATCCGGAAGCGGAAATCGATATCAACCATATTAAAGAAGGGGATAAGATTATTATAAGCGATAATATTGCTACACACGGTATTGCCATTCTTTCGGTTAGGGAAGGACTTGAATTTGAGACTACCATTGAAAGTGATACCCGTAATCTGAATCATATCACCGTTAAATTGCTCGATAGATTTGGAAAAAAAATTCATTTGTTCCGGGATCCTACAAGGGGAGGAGTGGCGAGTACTTTAAATGAGATCGCTTCCGACAGCCAATTGGGAATTGTACTTAAGGATGAAAATATTCCTGTGGATGATCAGGTAAAAGCTGCCTGCGAGATTTTGGGTCTCGATCCTTTGTATGCTGCCAATGAAGGAGTATTTATGGCCATCGTTTCTGCTGAAATTGCTGATGATCTGCTCCAATATTTAAGAACTTTTGAGGAAGCAAAGAATGCTTCTATTGTTGGTGAATTTGTAAATGATCATCAGGGAAAAGTATTGATTACCAATCCGCTTGGCGGGAAAAGAGTGGTCCATATGCCGGTAGGAGAACAACTACCAAGAATCTGTTAAAAAATTCATCTGGAAAATAATAAACAATAGCATTTTTACTGGAAGATCCAATAAATTCCAATGATGATCGCAAAAAGTCCGCCGGCCAGACGGATTCCTTTAAAGAAATCTTCATTGTGTTCCTTTTTAGCCAGTGAAGAAATCTTTCCAATTACCAGGGCATAAGTGGTCATGGCCAGTACGGTACCTATAGCAAAACCAATAATGTACTGAACAGATTCTGCCACTGAATTCAAGCCAAGAATAGGGAGGAAAAGAATAAAATGAGCAACACCTGCCAGTCCGTGTAATACTCCTACACTAAAGGAAGTAAAATAACTGTTTTTAATTTTTTTACCATGTAAATGATGATGAGCATCATGATGTTGGTGTTGATGGGAGTGTTTGTGAACTACCGGAGCGTCTTCACTGTGAACATGAAGATGCTGATGCCTACTGTTTTTATGAAATATCTGATAAAAAGCCCAAATACCAATAAAGATCAGTACAAATCCAACCAGTTGTTCACTGTATTCAGATATCTTTTCAATAGGTATATATTCTTCAAAAAGGATAAATAAGACTCCGATAAGGCTCATCCCCAGCAAATGGCCAAGCCCCCAGAAAGCTCCCACTTTCCAGGCTTTTTTCTTTGATTCTATAGCAAAAGGAGTTACAGCAGCCAGATGATCGGGGCCTGTAATTACGTGTAAAACGGCTGCAAGTAAACCTGCATAAATGGGAAAGTGCATATTTTTTTATTTTACCAGTAGAACATAGAAAGGGTGATCAGATAAACGAGCATTAACAATATAGGCCAGTAACTTATCTTAAAGATCAAATTCTTCTTATATTCCAGAATTTTATATTTGTCTGTTTTTAAATAGATAAGCACTGCTGCCGACATGATGGTTAGCATGATATACATTATAAAGTAATAGGATTCTATATAAGTAAATCCAGGAGTTTGAATGTTGTCACGTAACTGAATATGATTCAGTAGAATAACAAAAAAGAAACCGCTTGCTGCCTGAATCAGATTCAGAGGAGCTCCCGGCACTGCCTTGCCGTCTAACCGATCGACAGTGAATGGGAGTAAGAATACCATTAGTGCAATGATAAAAATAGGTACAATATTGGTGATGATCGAATTCAGTAGAATATTTTTAATCAATATATTAAAGGTCAGGATAGGGTTCTCTTTAAGTCCTGTAAATTCTTCATTTCCCAGGTTGCTATAGAAGTTATGTTCTGTAAAAGAAAAATAAGTTTCAAGGACTTTGGAACTGGGCATATAGAGATCTTTGCTTATACCTGGTTTTAATGACGGTTGGATAAAATCATAGGAATTTAGATCAGGGGTCAGGATAACATTTCGATCTATGTTTGGATATTTTAACTGTAAGTTTAGTTTTTTGATATTTAGAGGGTAATTGATGTAATTGATATCAAACCGCAGACTTGCATTAAAATCAGTCCGGTACAGCCAGTAGCCTTTAATGTGTTTTTTAAGCTTCGGCCTTGTTCTTACAGAAATGCCTTCGGGTGCAGCCTGTGGGAAAACAAAGTTCACATCATTATTAATCTCTAAGCTATCAGGGATCTTTTGCCAGATTTTTCCGCTGACAGCGACATTATAAGCGCTTAAAAATTCAATATCATAAATAAAGATACCTGTAGGAATTTCAATCGACTGAAGTGAAGCATCTATCTGTTTTAACTTTTTATTTCTCTCTTTTACATAGTTGTCAATTGTGGTTGGACTTAGAATCTTAATTTCAGAGGTTTCCGAGATATAACTGGAATTTATCTTTTGGTGCCATATAAAAACAATATTTAAAAAAATGATAAAGCTGATAAGGAAAGAGAAGATCCATAGTTCACGATTATTTCCTTTCCAGATCTGCAATATTCTCATTAATAACAGAACCAGTGTTAAAGAAATAAAAATGGAAATTGTAATGATCTTTTGAAAAGATTCGTCTGATTTCTGAATCAGATCATTTTCTGTAAAAACACTGATAAGCAACCAACCCTGATTTAATGAAGTGTAGAAGAATTCGGCATCTTGTTGGGCAATTGCACTAAATTCAGTTAAATGGCCATCTTTGGGCTGACTCTCGATGATCTTCTTAAAATTGCTTTTAGTTTTATATTTACTTTGTGTGATTTCAGATCTTGTTAAATAATTAGTGGAAGGATGAGATATAAAAAAATAATGAGTGTTGGCAATGATGCTGAATCCTGTTTTCCCTAAGGAAATCTTATGAATATAATTATTTATAAATGAGGAAGGTATGGTTATGGACAACACGCCAATTATTTCTTTATCGCCTTTAGGCTTTCTTTTATAGATTGGTACCCCGAAATCAACTACAAGTTCATGAATAATATCGGATACATAAGGATCACTCCATACGGCCTTTTTTTGTTTAATTACAGAATTATACCACTTAGTGGTTTTTAAAGAGTCAATGGTATAATCGTAGGAATCTTCTATATAGTCTATCTTATCAATATGTTTAGAATAATAAGGAGCGAATAATTTCCCATTGACGGGTTCAAAAGCTGCTACAATTCCCATGGCAAAATTATTTTCAAGAGTAGCTTTTTTTATGATTTCTTCAATCTTATTTTTCGAGTGGTAATTATTTGAGATCTTATCAGACAGATCATAAGCAACTTTTTGAATAGTATTAAGCCCTGTGTTTAGTGTGTCCCTGATCTCGTAAAGCTTGCTGAATCCGGTGTTTAAATATTCCTGTTTTCTTATGCGATTGTACTGGTTAAAATCATAAATAGAATAGATTAAGAATAATAAAGAAATCAGCAAAAAGATATTATAAAAAGCAGGTTTTTTAAATAATTTGGTGTATTTCATGCTGAAAACTACTGTTGGTTATAGAAAGCCTGTCGACAACAGGGAATAAAATTAAACAAATAAATTCCAATAATCAATGCTTTTATAAACAAATAATCCTGTAAAAATAAGGCTGATGATAAATTTAAGTGTAGTGGAAGCCAAAAATCCGAGAAAAGAACCAACAGCTCCTTTCCAGGCTTTCTGATAGTCATTTTTATCGTGAATAAGCTCTCCTAAAAATGCTCCGGCAAATGCCCCGATGATAAAACCAAGAGGGATGGGAATCAGGAATCCGACGATCATTCCAAGAGTAGTACCAACCGCTCCGTATTTTGTGCCACCGTACTTTTTGGTTCCCAGTGAGGGAATGATATAATCCAGAATCCAGATGATAACAGATACAGCCAAAGTAATCCCTAAGAATGTATAATCCATCGGTACTGCCTTTGTCAGATGTAATAATAACAGTCCTACCCACCCGGTAATGGGTCCGGGAAGTACCGGAAGAAAAGATCCTGCGATACCTAAAAGTGTTAGCAGAAAACCGAGAATTAATAAAAAAATGTCCATGTTTTAAGAGTTAAAAAATTGATTGAATTTTCTTCCTGAATATAGATGTTTTTATTTTAAATTTTAATATCCTTTTTTAGTTTGTTTTAGGAGTTTTTTAATGTTTATCATCTGAAAGGAAGTTTTTGAAATATACAAAGAACAATTG
>JANTGS010000123.1 GCA_024762795.1 Flavobacteriaceae bacterium
TTAAAAAGGGAAATGCAAGAATTCTTGGAAATGATGCCGTTTATTATCAGGCCAATGATGCGCTTGACATTTATACCTGGAAAGGTCTGGTTTTAAAGGAAGAAACTTTTAATACTACCCGTGAAGGAAAACGCTTAAATATTGAAAGTACCAAAATAGCTACAGATATTCTAACCGGACTGGTATTTGATAAAATGATGTTCGATCCGATAAGAATACAGCCGGATAATGATTTTAGAAGATTGACTATGGAAGATATCGGAGAGATGATGGATGGCGATCCGAATAAGCTAAGACAAATCGATGATTCTGGATACGAGATCCGTGAAGGGGATGTGATACTTTACGTTACTTCTGATTACAGATTGGGTAAATTAAGGGTATTGCGAATAAGAGGGAATGAGATGAATATACAGTTTGTTACCTATGACAGTGTGGGAAGTGTTTTTAATGAATCGGGTGATCTTTGTATAAAGAATAATTTTACTTGTGACCTTGATGGAGGCACGATCAGTGAGAACAAGATGTATCAACAGGATTTTACATATAAATATCGGGATAAACCTATGCTGATCCCTTTTCCTAATTATGGATTCTATTTAATAAAAGCCAGCAGAAAAAATTAACTATGAAAAGAATTGTTTTTTTATCACTCTTTGTTTTAACCGGGTTAAATCTGAAAGCTCAGGAAGGAAAAACCTATGAATCTTTGGAGGAGGCCTTTAAAATACCTGATTCGGTTTATAGTTTACAAATCAGCAATAAAGATCTGATCAAGATCACTCCGGATATTAAGAAATTTAAAAACCTGAAATATCTTAGCATCAGTAATACACAGGTAACTGAACTTCCGGAAGAAATAGGCTCTTTGACTAATCTGGTAGATCTTGATTTGAGAATGAATCAGATCAAAACATTACCAAAATCGATAAAGAATCTCAAAAAACTCAGAGTTTTAAAAATTAATAACAGTAAGATCACCGAATTTCCAGAAACTTTCGGAGAACTTTCCGGCCTGGAATATATTATAATCAGTATTACCGATCTGGCAAAGCTTCCAAAATCTTTAGGTAAATTAAAAAACCTGAAAAGTATCAATATTTCAACGAGTAAACTCACAGGATTGCCCGAGTCGGTTGGTGATCTTGCTAATCTTGAAAAACTGGAACTCGGAGGAAACAAGATAACTGTCCTCCCTGAATCTGTTGGAAAGCTTGAAAAACTTGAAGAACTGTTTCTGATCTATAACCAGATCACGACCTTGCCGGAGTCTGTAGGGAATCTTTCTAATCTTAAAAAACTATCTGTAGGAAGTAATCAACTAACCAAACTTCCTGAATCTTTTGGGAACCTCAAAAAACTGTTTGTACTGGATCTGAGCGGTAATCAATTCACAACGATTCCCAATGCCGTTTTTGAATTATCAAATCTTTCTAATCTCGATCTAAGCGGAAATCAACTGACCGGGATCTCCGGTAAGATAGGTAATCTTGAGAAATTGAATGAGCTGAACCTTTTCGGAAACCAGCTCAGCAGTTTACCGGTATCTATAGGAAACCTCAGTAATCTTGAACAACTTACAATAGGGGGAAATCAGCTTGCCGGTTTACCGGAATCTTTCGGGCATTTAACAAATCTAAAAATGCTTTATGCCGGTAAGAATCAGCTTAAAAGACTACCGGAATCCTTTGGTAAACTGACCCATCTGAGTATACTTAATCTTAGTGAAAATCAACTAGAAACTTTACCTGATTCTTTAGGAGATCTTATACATTTAAACAGTTTAGATCTAAGAAATAATCAGCTTACCGGTTTACCCGAATCTGTTGGAAAACTGAAAGAACTGTTTAATATTGATATTTCGGATAACCGTCTAAAAGAAGAAGAAAAACAAAAATTAATGAACCTGTTGCCTGATTGCGACTGGAGATTTGAATAAAAGTAAAAAAATAATACTTATGAATGCACACGAAATAGATTACAAAATATACGGACACGATATGCAGTTTGTTGAGATTGAACTCGATCCGCAGGAAACTGTTATGGCTGAACCCGGAGCCATGATGATGATGAATGATGCTGTTGAAATGAATACCATTTTTGGCGATGGTAGCGGCAAAGAAGGTAGTGGCCTTTTAGGAAAACTCTTTTCTGCAGGAAAAAGGGTGCTTACCGGTGAAAATTTATTTATGACCGCTTTTACCAATTTAGGGCAGGGAAAACAGCATGTTTCTTTTTCAGCACCCTATCCGGGGACTATTATTCCGGTTGATCTTACCCAATTTAACGGAAAAATCATCTGCCAGAAAGATTCCTTTTTATGTGCTGCCAAAGGAGTATCCATTGGGATTGAAATGACAAAAAAGATCGGTGCCGGATTCTTTGGCGGAGAAGGATTTATTCTGCAAAAGCTGGAAGGAGACGGAATGGCCTTTATTCATGCCGGAGGAACATTATACAAACGTGATCTTGCGCCCGGAGAGGTTTTAAAAGTGGATACGGGTAGTCTGGTTGCCTTTACCAGGGATGTTGATTATGATATACAGTATGTTGGCGGAATTAAAAACACCATTTTTGGTGGCGAAGGGGTGTTTTATGCTCGTATGCAAGGCCCTGGTACAGTTTGGATACAATCGTTGCCCTTAAGCCGTCTGGCCAACAGAATTATCGCCTCTGCACCAAAATCAGGAGGAAAACAAAGAGGAGAAGGCAGTATTTTAGGCGGTTTGGGAGATCTGCTCGATGGAGATAATAATTTTTAGAAAAAACCTAAACTATAAATAACATTAAAAAAACAATCATGAAAAAAACAATTTTACTATTCGCGTTACTATTATTTATTTCTAAAATCAATGCTCAGGAGGATCATCCTATAATAGGGGTGTGGCAAATAGAAAACGTACAAGTCGATGGCCAGACTAAAGCAGGGAACGGAGCCGTATTTATTTTTGAAAAAGGAGGCGTAATGAAGGCTGCCAGATCTCTATCGGGAGGCTCAATACCCGTTGGGAAATGGAAATGTGACAAGGACAGAAAGATGCTGATCATGAAGAGTACCATGGACAAGGATTTTAACGGGGAGGCCAAAGTTTTAAGTTTAAAAGACGGAAAACTTTCTTATCAAAAAGATGGGGCAATCCTGAACTTTAAAAAAGCAGAAATGGCCAAACCTGATAATACTCCTATACCCGCCTTAAAATTCACCACCAATGATTTTATAACCAAAGACGGAGACGATAAATACCTGGATGATGGAGCCAAATTACCATGGACCATAGAACAGATCTATGAAAATATGAAAAATATAAAAGAAATGGTATATCATGTAGATCATTTCGTTCCGGGAAACGGAAAAACTGATTCCTGGACTAATAGTTATAAGGTAAAATTCCATTCTGATAAAGAGCTGGGAATAAGAGAATACTCTTATTCACAGAAAGATTATATCGATATGGATGATAGTATTTTCCCGCTGAATGAGGATACCGCCGGACAAATGATCTTCTTCCCGCAGGCAGAACCTGAATATTTCAGATATGTAGGTACAGAAAAAGTAAAAACGCCTGCCGGTACTTTTGATTGTACCGTAATGGAAGGTGTGGGCGAATTCGATTTAAAATTAAAATACTGGATGATCAACGATAAACCCGGGGTTTATGCTAAAATAATCAAATCTAAAGAGGATGGTTTTTCTATGGATTACACCAACGTATATACACTAACTGAAATAAAATAAAAATGAGAGCAACTGTAAAAATACTGGTTATGCTCCTGATTATGAATATGGTTTTGGTTTCTTGCGGGAGCAAGAACGAAAGGAATCCTGACTTTTTGCCTCCGGTAAAGATTGAGATCCCCGGTGAAATAAAGGATGATCCCGAACTGGTTGATCTGATCAAATCTTCAGAAAAATCCATCAATGAATTTTCAGATAATATCGAACGCCTTGCTTTAGATGGGAAAGATATTCTTTCGAAGAATGAAGAAGATTATTCTTTAACAGATGGTTTAAAAGCAGGAAAACTGATGTTACAATTTGTTTCCAACAGCACACAAATGGCCTCAACGATGACTGATTTTTCTAATTATGTTGAGAAAAAGCAAGATCAGGGTATGTTAACCGATCAGCAGTATAAAGCGATGGAAGAGGTGGGAAAAACACTGGAAAAAAGAGTAGATCAGATCAATGAAAAGTATAAAGGTTATTTTGAAAAGAAATAATCTGTTCTAAATAAGTTTATCATTAATAATTTGAATCAAGTTGATAGTTTTTTTCAAATGAGGCTTCTTTTCTGTTAAGATCAGGAGCCTCAACTTATAGGATGTTAGTAATTAGTATTTTGTATTTATTTTTTTTGTAACTTTATAGATACTTATTTTTTGACACTGAAAATGATGATGATATGAAAGTTCTTCAACCCACTCCATTAAAATTATCCACGATTTGGTTGGCTTAGTGGTTCTAAGTCAACGATCTCAACTCTTTATTAACTATTTTTTTAATACTCAAACCCCCTTTATATCATGAAAAAATACATAAGTTTTATTGTTTTATTGTTGCTTGGATTTAGCACGAATTCCTGTGATGAAGCTGAAAAATTACTCGATGTTCCCTTTAATTTTACTGTAACGGAGGAAATTCCTGTTCATATCAATCAGGCTGCCGGTTCTCAGGATTTTATGAATACTGTTATTTTAAGTATCGATAACAATGACACACATGATTACCTCAATAAGATCAAAGAGGTTACTATCAAAAGTTTAAGTTACAAATTGATAAATCATTCAGGTGATAATGATTGTACTGCTAGTGCAGATCTTTCTATAGATAATATGAAGATATCCAGTTTTAGTGGTAACATTAAGAGTGTTGTTGATGCCGGTACTGTTTATAAAGTTGACAATGTTGATGATTTAAACAAAATTGCACAAAAATTAAAGACAGGGCATAAGGTCACTGCAAAATTCAGTGGTAATGCTTTGAGTCAAAATTCTGCTACAGATTTTAAAGTACAGATCACTATGAGTGTTAAGATGGTTGCCAACCCTCTGTAGCACTTTAAATTACACATAACAATTTTTCTTTTTAAATACCCGTCGAAAGGCGGGTGTTTTTTCATTGGATTTAAAAAAATACCGGTAGCTGGCCGGATTCTATGCAAAACGCTGAGATATATGCGAATTATATATTTTTGATTTCGGATTTACCTCCAGTTTTTTCAACGAGCCTGATCTCTTTGATAATCATTTTCTGGGAGATCGCTTTACACATATCATAAACGGTTAGAGCAGCAGTACTTGCTCCGGTAAGAGCTTCCATTTCTACTCCGGTTTTCCCATCTATCTCAACACTGCAAAGAATTTCGATATGTTCAGAATCTGTAATCTCAATGTTAATATCCGTTCCGTTGATGATGAGCGGATGACACATCGGAATCAGTTCAGAGGTTTTTTTAACTGCCTGAATCCCTGCAATGATCGCTGTTTGAAATACCGGACCTTTTTTTGTGATCAATTCATCATTTTCAAAGTGTGAAATGATCTCTTTTCCGAGAAACATCTCAGCTTTCGCCACAGCTCTTCTCTTGGTGATTCTTTTATCTCCAACATTGACCATTCTGGGCTGATTTTTTTTATCGATATGTGAAAATTCCATAGGTTAAATTTTAAGTAAAGTATTTATTCTCTCATTTCTGCGTAGGCATAAATCTCATCAGTATATCAGTTTTTTGAAAGGTCGTTCCATCCGGGGTTATGCTTAATAATAAGTTCTATTTTCCTTGCTCTTTTCAATTTATTTGTAATGAAATAAATATAGTAAAGATGATCTGTTTTGTACACTATTTTAAGATTTAAAAGATTCCTGTCTGTACCTTGACAATTTATTAAATACTCATCACTCAACATTCATCACTCAACATTCATCACTCAAAACTCAAAACTCAAATCAAACTAATCCCTATACCTTATCAAAGGGAAAACCTCTCCCTTGTTAAAAAGTGTATTCCCTCTGGGGAGCTCTAAAAAAGCATCATTGTCCACTAAATTGGCAAGATCTCCTGATCCGTGTCCGGCTATGGGGTGTGCTAATATTTGTCCGTTTTTATTTTCCAGTT
>JANTGS010000124.1 GCA_024762795.1 Flavobacteriaceae bacterium
TAGAATTGGACTGAAAAATGTTAAAAATAAAATGTATTGACATGATAGACAAGCTCTATTTTGTCTATTTTGATAGGTGTTGATTTCTTGTGAAATAAGGCTAAAACAAAAAGAATGAAAGATAATCAGGAAGATCTTATTCGAAAACTAGAATTGCAAATTAAAAGCAGCGTTCCCGGCCACTCGGTAGATTGTGTTATAGTGGGTTATAAAGATGAGGAATTGCAGGTTTTAATGCTGAAACAATTCAATTCAGATAAATGGGCACTTCCGGGAGGCTTTATTTATAAAAATGAAGATATAGATTTTGCAGCAGTTCGGGTATTGAAAGAAAGAACAGGACTGGAATACTCTTTTCTCGAGCAGTTTTATACTTTCGGAAAGTATAAACGTAGAAACATTGAGGAGGTAATAAATGATTTAAAAAACATTGGCCTCGATTCCCCCCTTATTCAAAGTTGGTTTAATCAACGATTTATCAGTACAGCTTACCTGGCTTTGGTGGATATTAATGAATGTAATCTAAAACCTAAAGGAATTAGCAATAACTGCGATTGGAGGCCTGTGGCAGGAATAACAGAACTTATGTTCGACCACAATAAAATTGTTGAGAAGGCCATCGAAAAAATTAAAAAACAATTAAATTATCTGCCGGTCGGTAAATCTTTACTGCCAAAACAGTTTACTATGAATGATCTGCAAAGATTACACGAATCGATTCTTCAAAAGAAACTGGACAGGGGCAATTTTCAAAAAAAGATCTTAAAACTGGACGTCTTGATCCGAAGGGAAAAATTGTATAGCGGAGCTGCTCATAAAGCTCCCTATTTATATGAGTTTGATGATGAGAAATACAAGAAATTACTTGAAGATGGAATTGCTTTTCTTTAACATTATATGAATTGAGAAGAAACAAGAATAAGGTTTATTAAAAAAGACCGATCAGAGAGATTACTTAATATAACAATCAATGAACTTAGGAAAATATAGTTTCGGAATCGGTGACCGGTTCAATCACGAGGGTATAGCACAATTAAGTGCTATTATGGAAGCAAATAAAAATGGAATAAATATTACTCCGGTTTGGAATAAATCCAACCGTGAACATGATATTGTAAATTCTGAACCAGAAGGAACCAGGAAAGAGGCAGATACTGCTGTTAAAGAATCAGGCTGGGAGGGAGATTATTTTGTAGATGCTGATCATATCAATCTGGAAAATGTCAACCGTTTTATTGAACATTCCGATTTCTTTACACTTGATATAGCTGAATATATCGGTAAGGAATCATCTGCGGAGGATATTAAGAACTTTAAAAAATCCTGTGAAATATTTGGAAAATCTATTGATATTGAGGGGATTAATGATTCTGTTCTAATCGATGAAGAATTACTTGATTCTGTGGCTGTAAAATATCTTAAAGCTATAAAACAGGCGGGAAAGATCTACAGGCATATTGAAGAAACCAAGGGGAAAGGTAACTTTATCACAGAAATTTCAATGGATGAAGTGGAGAAAGCTCAAACTCCCTTAGATCTTTTTTTTATTTTAAAAATGATAGCAAATGAAAGGATTCCGGCACAAACACTGGCTCCTAAATTTACGGGTCGTTTTAATAAAGGTGTTGACTATAAGGGAGATATAAATCAATTTGCAAAAGAATTTGAACAGGATCTTCTGGTGATAGATCAAGCGGTTAATAATTTTGATCTTCCCAAAGATCTGAAACTCAGCGTTCATTCGGGTTCTGATAAGTTTTCGATCTATCCTGTAATGGCAGAGCTCCTTAAAAAATATAACAAAGGAATTCATATTAAAACAGCGGGAACAACCTGGTTGGAAGAAGTGATCGGACTTGCAATTTCCGGCGATGAAGGACTTGCAATGGCAAAAGAGATCTATATTCGGTCCTTGTCCCATAAAAAAGAACTTTGTGCTCCATACCTTGATGTTATCGATATAGATGAATCCCAATTGCCTGCCCCTGAAAAAATTATCAATTGGAACGGTGATAAGTTTGCCAGTACATTGCGCCATATTCCTGATCATCCTGACTATAACCCGAATTTCAGACAGCTAATCCATGTTGCGTATAAAGTAGCCGCTGAGATGGGTGATGCCTATATTCATTTGATTGAAAAACATAGTAATGTGATTGGTGAATGCGTTAAAGAGAATATTCTAAAAAGACATTTATCGAGATTGTTCAAGTTTTGATCTTTTTATTTTCCCCGGCATTAAAATTTATTGAGCAGCTTTTTGTTATTTAAGTATTTCACTTGCTAAAAAATTTTAAATTTGTCTAAATTCAGATCATCTGCAAATATTAATGTCCATGCTTGATAAACAGTTTAAATTTACACCGGGTAAGCTTGAAAAAATACGGATTTCATTGCTGGTTACATTTATTCTGGTATTTATTTTGTTCTTTCTAAAACCCTTTGATATGGTTTCTTATGTGCCACATCAAAAGTGGTATTTGTATTTTGGTTATGGTTTAAGTTTATTCATCTCACATCTGATCATTATTTTTATAGAAGACAAAATTTATTTAAAACAAGGTAAAAAGTGGTATGTTAAAAACGAAATATTTATCAAACTTCTTTATTTTTTGATTGGAAGTACGATCATTTATTTTTATCATTTTCTTTTTGTAAAAACCTTTCAAAAGCCCTGGACGAGCTTTCCTGTTTTTGTTCTGAAATATACTTTACCCTTTTTTTTAATGTTCCTCCCCCTTATGGTATTTTACAGAAATATGAAAGGAGAATTTTATAGCAAAGCTGAAGAAAAAGTTAGTTTAAATGGAACGAATAAGAGCGAGAAATACATTTTAAAAAGAAAGGATATCCTCTTTACCAGATCCGAGAATAATTATGTGTTTGTATATTATCTTGATGATGAGATTGTTAAAAAGATCATGTTAAGGAATACTTTATCGAAAATACATGAGCAGGCCCCTTTTTTAGTTAAATCTCACCGTTCTTATCTCGTCAATCCTGATAAGATTCTTTCTTTAAATGGAAATGCCCAGAATGCAAATTTACAGCTTAAATCGTTTGATGAGAAAGTTCCCGTTTCCAAAACCTATTATTCCAATATTAAAGATGCTGTAACAGAAGTTTAAGTAGATTATCTTTTCTTTAAGAAATTCTTTCGCCCCAAAAAAATATTATTTTATCCCGGAAAGCTATAATTTACAACATTTCTTATTCTTTCGCCACATTGATTTTTTGTTGATTTCTGATCTTATTTTATTTGTTTTATAAACAAAGAAATCATGCGAAAAATAATCTTTATTACCGGAGCTACTTCCGGAATAGGTAAGGCTACAGCCGAGATCTTTGCCAAAAATAATTATGATCTGATCATAACCGGAAGACGGAAAGAAAAACTGGATGCTTTAGCGGATCAACTTAACTCAACCTATAAAGTTGATGTTTTACCTCTCAATTTTGATGTTACCGATAAGATTTCTGTAAAAAAATCTATTCAATCTCTTTCCGGAAAGTGGAAGAATATCGACATTCTATTAAATAATGCCGGACTTGCGGTTGGCCTTGAAAAGATTCAGGAGGGAGATATCAACGATTGGGAAATGATGATCGATACGAATATCAAAGGTTTACTTTATGTCAGCCATGAACTGATTCCGATTCTGATAAAAAACAAAAAAGGACATATTATAAATATAGGCTCAACGGCAGCAAATGTTGTTTATCAGGGAGGTAATGTTTATTGTGCTACAAAATTTGCTGTTGATGCATTAAGTCAGTCCATGCGGGTTGATCTTCTGGAACATAAGGTCAAGGTAACACAGATAAAACCCGGAGCGGCTGAGACCGAATTTTCCCTGGTACGTTTTAAAGGTGATAGTACCAAAGCAAAGAATACTTATAAGGGTTATGAGCCGCTTGTAGCTGAAGATATCGCTTCAAGCATTTATTTTGTTGCTTCACAACCGGATCATGTTTGTATCAACGAACTTGAAATTACGGCTTTGGCACAGGCCAACAGTTGTTACTTTTTTAAATCGAACTAAAACTCAAATAATAAATCAAACTTACTTTTAGCAGGTAAGTTGTTAAAAACAAAATTTTATGAAAATCACATCAGGCGAATATATTGCCAAATTTTTAAAGAATGAAAATGTAGAAGTAGTATTTGGAATCATCGACGGTACTTACCAGGGATTGATTGTAGGGTTAAAGAAAGAAGGGATCAGGCTGATAACTCCACGTCATGAATCCAGTGCAGCACATATGGCGGGTGCATATGCCCGTGTTACCGGAAAATTGGGAGTTTGTATTGCAAGTAACGGTCCCGGCGTTGCCAATGTTCTACCGGGAGTTACTGTTGAAAATGCTGAAGGAAATCGTGTATTATTGATTACAAGTTCCCGTAGAACAGGTATAGGTTACCCTGACCGGGGTGGTACTTATCAGTATTTTGATCAGGTAGGAGTAATCAGTAATATTTCAAAATATTCTGTTACAACGCCTCATATCGACCGAGTTCCGGAATTGATAAAAAAAGCTTTGAGAAAAAGCTATTCGGGTCGCCCGGGAGTAGTACATTTTGATCTTCCGGAAAATTTGATGAATACAAAATTTGATTTCCCTGAATTACAAAAGGTGAGTACATACAGGTTGAATTATCGCTTACATCCCACTAAAGAACAGGTGGTTTCTGCTGCAGAGGTATTATTAAAGGCTAAAAGGCCCATTGTACATGCGGGAAGCGGTGTTTTGCATTCGGGGGCTTTCGCCGAATTAAAAGAAATTGCAGAAATGCTTAAAATTCCGGTAGTTACCAGCTGGGCGGCAAGGGGAGTCCTTTCTGAAGATTCTGATTTCTCTATTCCGATGATCCATATCGATGTAAATAATAAGGCGAGGAAAGAAGCAGATGCGGTATTGGTTCTGGGATCACGGCTCGGAGAAACCGATTGGTGGGGCAAAGCGCCTTACTGGAACACTCCTGATAAACAAAAAATTGTTCAGGTAGATATTGATGAGGAAATAATTGGTAATATCCGTCCGGTAGAAGTTCCGGTTCTGGCTGATATCAAAGCCTTTTTAGAAGACTTACTCATCGAAATAAAGGCCAAAGTATTTGATCATTTTCCGGAAAGAGCTAGTTTTATGAATGATCTTAAGAAAGCAGTAAAGAAAGACCGGGAAAAGCTTGATAAAAAATTACAGGATAAAAATTCTCCTATGATTACGGCTCATGTACCTAATATCGCCCAAAAAGTCCTTCCTGAAGATTCAATTGTGGTTTTCGATGGTGGTAACTCGGCTGTTTGGGGTAATTTCTTCCATAAGGTGGTTAAGCCTAATACAACACTTTCTACGTTTAAATTTGGTATGCTGGGTGCCGGTGTAGGTCAGGCGCTTGGAGCAGCTGCGGCTTTTTCCAATCGTCAAACATACTGCATTATTGGAGATGGTGCCATGGGATTCCATCCGCAGGAAATAGAAACTGCTATCAGAAATGATCTGAAACCTATCTTTTTTGTAATCTGCGACAGGCAGTGGGGAATGGTGAAAATGACTCAGCAATTTGCTATGAAACCTATTAAGACCATGATTAAAAAAGAGCTTTCTTCTGATGAAACCATTAACACAGATCTGGGGGAGATCCGCTTTGATAAACTGGCCGAAAGTATGGGAGCACACGGTGAAATAGTTTCGTCACCGGATGAATTACAGCCTGCCATTGAAAGATGTGTGGCTGCCGATAAATGTGCTGTAGTTCATGTGGATGTAGATCATGTAAAACACATGTGGGCTCCGGGACTAATGAATTTTAAAGCGATGCATCAGGAGCCTAAGGGAAAATAATGATCTGGTGAATCAAGGGATAGAAAATTTCGGTTTTAAAGATTAAATGAAGCTCCTTTGTAGGAATTCCTTTATTCACTTTATCAATAATTATATACTATTTCTAAAGTATTTTATATACTTAATTGTTAATTTAAATTATTATGAATCAGGTAGATGAGATCGTATTGAATTTTGACCCACACAGTTTGATCCTTTTAAATGTTATATTAGGGGTCATCATGTTTGGGGTTTCTCTTGATTTGAAACTGGCTG
>JANTGS010000125.1 GCA_024762795.1 Flavobacteriaceae bacterium
GTAAAAACAAAAATATCCGGATTGAAATTCACCTGATATTGCTCCAGTTCTTTAAAAGTTGAGGCCGGATCCTTATCGATATATTCTGCTATAAAACTGTGTTTATCAGTCTCAATTTTCAGATGCTCATGTAAAAAGTACAGAAAATTGAATTTTGAATTCTTATCCTCAGGTACAGCGATGTATTGCAGCAGGTTGATGATAAAATCAACTTTAGGATTACTTTTTAAAAGCAGGGTTTCTGAACTTTCAATGGCAATACCTTTATGGCTGAGGTAATTTGCAATTTCAATCCCCTGATCATGTTTGCTTACCAGAATTGCAATCTCATTTCGGTTGATCTCACCTTCCAGCGAAAGGATGATCTGATATACTTTTTCAGGAATGATCTCAGCTCTTTTTTCATTGTTGAGTTTTTTCTCGGCAATAAAATCCAATTGTACGTATCCGCCTTTTTTAGAAGTGGTTTTTTGATCGTTTCCGGTTTTGTAAAGAATTTTATGCGAATCTTTGATCAAAAACTTTGAAACGCTGGTAAAAAAAGAATTGTTAAAATCAATGACTTCAGAAAAACTCCTGTAGTTCGTATCGAGATTCTTCACTTCCTTCGGAATATAAAAAGGATTAAAATTCTCACGGGTACAACCGGAATCAATTATCTCCTCTGATGACAAACAAATAAACTGCTCCGGCTTACCCCCACGCCAACGGTAAATAGATTGCTTGGCATCCCCAACCAATAATAAACCAGCCTGTTCTTGCGATAACGCATTGGATATTAATGGAATTAGATTATTCCACTGTAAAACAGAAGTATCCTGCATCTCATCAATATAATAGTATTTAAACTTCTCTCCAATTCGTTCATAAATAAATGCTGCGGGCTGGTCGATTAGATAATTGTTGATGATCCGGTTGAATTCAGCATGAAATTTAATGTTGTTCTCTTCTTTGATCGAAGTAAGAGATTTATTCAGCTCGCTTAAAACGGCCAGAGGAGTGATACTTTTTAAAACAGATTGAATTAGGGTATAAGTATTGAAATTTTCATTGTAAAAATTTTCTGCTCTTTCATATAAACTGACCAGTTCATCTTCTACAGAATCAATTAATTGTTTTATATGCAAATCGGTAGTTTTTTTATACAGAGCGCGTTTTAGAATGTTGTTTTTTAATCTTCCTTCAAACTTTAAACTGTTTTTTTTCAGACTCTTAAAACCTTTAAGCTTTAAAAATAAATTTGGCAGATCTTTACTCAAAAAATCTTTATGATCAATTCCCGCTCTGTCGATAATTTTTAATCCTTCATTACCAATTTCAACAAATTCATCCTCTATTTTTTTCTTTCTTTGATACAAGTCCTCTCTAAAACTGATAAATTCCGGTATCGACTTAGATTGCAATTTTTGCAATTGTACAGCATCCTCTTCGTTGAGCAGGATCTTTGAAATTTTGATCAGGTCACGGCTGATATCCCAACCCTTATCATCATCGATCTGCATCAAAGCATATTCGGTAAGCAATTTTGTGAGCTGCGTATCGGTCCCTACTTTTGAGATTACCTGTCTAACCGCTTCCTGCAACCAGGGATCGGTATCCATTTCCACTTCAAAATTAACGGATAGACCCAGATCAATAGCAAAAGCCCTGATCAATTTATGCGTAAACGTATCGATGGTATAGATATTAAACGCCGAGTAATTCTGCAATAAAATATTCAGGATCTGTTTTGCTTTTTCACGGATGTTTTTTTTATCTATCCCGGTTTCAATTACCAGCAAATCGAGCATGTCATCCTCTTTTCCTAAAGAGATCCAGGTAAGGTTTTCAACCACCCGCCCTTTCATTTCTGCAGCAGCCTTATTGGTAAAAGTTACAGCCAGAATATTTTGAAACTGGTAGTTAGTATCTGCCTGAAAAAGGATCTTTAGATATTCCTTTACCAGTGTAAAGGTTTTTCCGCTTCCGGCAGAAGCATTATACACCTGAAAATAAGTTTGGTTGAGAACAGATTTTATTTTGTATAAAATTAGTGTTTTTTTTTATTTGAAAAGATGTTGAGGTTCTTAATGATATTCAAAAGACCGGAAATAACTGTCAGAACTGAAATTGAAAATAAATCTAATAAGTCAATAAAATTCTTTAAAATATTTTATCCTATAAAAATTCTCCAGATCTGAGCTACCAGAAAGGTTACAATAAAACCTAAGATCAAAGGTAACAGAGTAGCAATGCTCGTCCATTTTACACTTTGTGTTTCTTTATAAATGGTATAAATGGTCGTACTACACGGGTTATGCAATAAGCTGAATAACATTAAATTAATAGCGGTAAGCAATGTCCATCCTCCGGCTCTTAGGATCTCTGCAGTTTCATTGGCCGAATCGAGTTCGAACATTACCCCTGCACCTTCTCCTGCAGCCACACCGGTTACCATTACCGTAAGCATCAATATGGTAGGAATAACAATTTCGTTAGCCGGAATAGCAACAATATAAGCCAGCAAAATAACTCCGTTCAGGCCGATTAAAAATCCTAAAGGATCAAAAAAATCAATCATCCAGCCGGCAATACTTTGTCCTCCCACATCAATATTTGAGATCAGCCAGATCGCTGCTCCGGCCGGAGCGGCAAAGACTATTGCACGCCACAGTACGATCAAAGTCCGGTCGATAATCGAAGTGTAAATGGTTTTCCAGAATCTGGGTGGACGATAAGGCGGCAATTCAAGATTAAAAGTAGAAACCTCCCCTTTTAAAACAGTTTTTGAGAGCAACCATGAACTGAAAAACATAAAAGCAATTCCTAGAACAGCAATCCCAATTACCGCTGAAACAGCTACAATTCCCGAAAGGTACTGAGGAACCACTGCCCCTAAAAAAACAGTGGCAATCAGAATCTGCGTAGGCCATCTCCCGTTGCACAAAGAAAAGTTGTTGGTAATGATCGCGATCAGTCTTTCCCTCGGACTATCGATGATTCTTGTGGCCACCACTCCGGCAGCATTACATCCAAAACCCATACTCATGGTAAGCGCCTGTTTGCCGTGAGCCCCTGATTTTTTAAAAAGATAATCCAGATTAAAAGCCACTCTGGGCAAATATCCAAAATCTTCCAGTAAAGTAAACAACGGGAAGAAAATAGCCATCGGTGGCAACATTACTGCAATTACCCAGGCCACAGCCATATAAACACCATCGATCAGAAAACCACTCAACCACCAGGGCATATTGATTTGAACTGCCAGATCTTTTAAAAAAGGACGAATCGTATTCAGAAACAGATCCGATAACATCGAGGAAGGATAATTGGCGCCAACAATTGTGATCCATAACACAATAGCCAGGATAAGGAACATGATGGGAAAACCCCAGGTTTTACTGGTGACAATACGGTCAATCTTTGTATCCAGTCTCGATCTGCCTCCGGAATTTTCAGATCGGGTCACATCACCGACAATCTCAGCGGCATCGGCATAGATCCCCTCGGTAAGCTCATCGTGAAAATCATCACCGATCTTCCACCGCAGATCTTCAGCCAGATCTAATATTTTATCTATAGGTTCTTTTTCCATATTTTACACCAGCTCTCCTTTTTTTAATGTGTTGATAATGGTTTTGTCCCCTTCCAACAACCGAAATGCGATCCACCTGCTGTTAGGCAAACCCGGAAATTGTTTACGAAGCTCAGAGGAAAGTTTTTCTACTGCATTCTTTATTTTCTTAGGCATATTTTTAATGCGATGCGGTTTACAAACAATTTCTCCTGAAGCCACCTCAGCAATGGTTTTGGTAAGTTCGGGGATGCCTTTACGGAATCTGGCCGAAGTGGGGACTACGGGAATTCCCAGATCTCTGGCCAGTGCTCTTTCATCGATCTCGATCTTATTTCGCTCAGCCTCATCCACTAAATTTAAACACAAAACCGCCTTATCGGTTATTTCAAGGATCTGCAAAACAAGGTTCAGATTTCTTTCCAGCCGGCTGGCATCTACCACGATTACCGTAACATCCGGCTTGCCAAAAAGTATAAAATTACGTGCAACTTCCTCATCTTCAGAAGTTGATAATAAAGAATACGTACCCGGAAGATCAACAAGTTTATACTTTTTCTTGTCATAGATAAAAGCGCCTTCTGCCCTGGTCACCGTTTTTCCCGGCCAGTTACCTGTATGTTGCCTCAATCCTGTAAGGGTATTGAATACCGTACTTTTTCCAGTATTTGGATTCCCCGCCAGGGCCACTACATAATCGGCATCTCCTGTATCCACACCCAGTCTTTTTACGTCATCGGGAATATGCTGCGGACAGCTCTCGCATCCGGTATTGGTATTCTTACTCATATTTTTTCTTTTTTAACAAGAATCTTTGATGCCTGATCTTCCCTTAAAGCTATAGAGGTTCCTTTAACCAGATAGGCTTTTGTGTTTCCTATCGGACTCTTGAGATCAACTCTGATCGGGGTTCCTTTTACAAAACCCAGGTCGAGTAAGCGCCTTCTGCTTTCTCCCCGCATTTCTTTGGAAATAGAAACTACTTTGGCCCTTTCCTTATCTTTTAAACGGGACAAGCGAAAAGATCCCGGATCTTTAAAATCGTCATCTTTTATCACCAAAACCGTAATGTTCTCTGCTACGGCAGGGGATAAAGTAAAATATTCCCCTTCGGAATAGAAAACAATACGATTCTTGCCATTTTCCTCAACTCTGATCAAAGAATCGATGGTAATATTTCTTTTGAGAATTTGCTCATAAATATGAGGAGGTTCATCCTCCAAATGAATGATCCTTCCTTTTGTGCCTTTTGGCAATCTGGATAATGAAACTCCGTTAAAATCGGCTGTTTCACCTTTTGAGGTGGGTATCGGATCTCCGTGTGGATCGTAGATCGGATTCCCCAGTTTTTCTGCCAGGTTTTCCGTTTCTTCCCTGCTTAAAAGATGTTCCATCTGCTCCGCCCGCTGATGCCATTCTCTTTGATCATAACCCGTTTTTTCTGCCAGATATTTTTCCCATAAACGGTGAGTCCTGATGATGCTTAAGGCATATTCTTTTCCGCTTTTGGTCAGGATCAGACGGTCTCTTTCTATATTCAACAGATCATTTGCAGCCATTCTGCTTATGATATAAACCAATTTACCTTCATTTACTTTTAGCGTATCCCTAAGCATGTGTATATCAGCTATTTTTCCGGATTCTTCCATATGAAACATCTGTTTTAAGATATCTTCAATAAGAGTCTTTCCACCATCTTTTGAAGTCTTTTTCCATTTCCAAAACCCTCCCTTTTCCGGCCTGAAGATCAAAAACAGAAAAACCGAAAGGATTCCGAAGATCGCTAAAGCTGTAACAGGATTATAATTCATCACTCTTCCTTTTGATTAATAAATTTTTTGCCACCTGCTCACTGATATAAAAGGTTTCCCAGTTCGTTTTAATCAGAACCGACCGGTCAAAATTTTCTATTTCCACTACTTCGATCTGGTCATCTATAACCATATTCTTTCTGTCGAGATATTTTAAAAATACATTTGAAGAATCCTTTAATCCCTTTAGAATTCCTCTTTCTCCAATTTCCATATCCTTTAAGGAAATCAATTCCTCACCGGTAAAATTTCCAGCCTTATCAGGAATCGGATCCCCATGCGGATCGTATTTCGGGAGTCCGAGAAAATAATCCAGTTTATCTACCAAAGAATCTGATTGAATGTGCTCCAGCTGCTCAGCAATTTCATGCACTTCATCCCATTTAAAGTGTAACTTATCTACCAAAAAAAATTCCCAAAGTCGGTGCTTTCTTAAAACCTTTAAAGCAATACTTCTTCCCGTTTTTGTAAGCATCACCCCCTGATAAGGTTGATAGCTCAACAATTTTTTTGCCGATAATTTTTTGATCATATCGGTAACGGAGGAGGCTTTAGTAGATAATTTTTCTGCTATCAGATTGGTATTTACAGGCTCTTCCTTAACTTTTTGCAAAGTAAAGATCACCTTTAAATAATTCTCTTCTGCCTGTGTATACATTTTATATTTTTTGTAAATATAAAATTATTTTTAGACTTATCTAAATTTATTT
>JANTGS010000126.1 GCA_024762795.1 Flavobacteriaceae bacterium
CCCGGATTTGCCGGATCTGGCATGAAAGCTTTTGCTAAGAACGGAGAGGATATCTCCTCAAAATTATTTGCAGCCAATACCATGATGAAAGTGGATGCGGATTATACTCCAAAACCCTATGAAGAATGGAAAGCTTCCGACTGGCCAAATATTTATCAAAGTCCGGTTTACGATAATATTTATGCGGCAGGTATAGCTTTTGCGCCCCCGCATGTAATGTCTAAACCCATGCAAAGCCCTAACGGCACAAAAATATTTCCAACGCCTCCGCGAACCGGAATGCCTTCAGGGGTTATAGGTAAAGTTGTTGCACAAAATATCGCTCATCAGATCAAAACCGGAAAAAAAGAACATCCCCACAAAGCCTCAATGGCCAAAATGGGAGCAGCCTGTATTGTTTCGGCAGGTTACGGACTCTTCCGCGGACAAGCAGCAGTAATGACTGTAAAACCAATTGTTCAGGACTGGGAAAAATATCCTAAATGGGGAAGAAGTATTCACGATACTGTTGGTGAAGTAGGTACCGCCGGACACTGGATGAAACTTTTTATGCATTATATGTTCCTTTACAAAGCCAAAGCAAAACCTTTCTGGTGGATGATCCCTGAATAAAAATTAAAAATATAACGTGATGAAAAAAAGTAAAAAAACAACCATACCCTACAGCAATATGTCATATGCCACCCAGCCCGGTAAAATAGTCCGGTTCTTTAGGGTATGCCTGATCAAACAGATCTATCAGTTCTTTAGATTGAATTTGAAAATTATGCGTATCGTTGTAGGCGGACACTCATAAATTATCAATTTTTTAAGAATCTTTTATTTCTTTTTTGTTAGTTTTGTTACATAACAAATACTAACTTAAAGAAACATGAAAACAACGATAGAAATTGTAAATTTAAAATGTAATGGTTGCGTAAACACTGTTAAAAAAGGGTTGCTTAACCTTGATGGTATTAACGAAGTTGATGTGGATCTGGATCATTCGAAAGTGATTGTCCCTACAAAGGATGAAAAAATCCTTGAACTTGTAAAGAAAAAACTCTCAAAAATGGGCTATCCGGAAATTCATGATGCAAACACAGCAATTCATAAAGCAAAATCTTTTGTAAGTTGTGCAACCGGAAGAATGACTTCTTAAATTTGATTAAAAATGGCTAGTTTTAATGAAATTATCAATCAGAAGACTCCTGTGTTAGTCGATTTTAAGGCGGATTGGTGTCAGCCTTGTAAAATGATGACCCCTGTTTTAAAACAGGTAAAACAGCATTACAAAGATCAAATCAAAATCATAAAAATAGATATTGATCACAATCCGGAAGTGGCCCGGAAATTTGGTATCAGAGGTGTACCCACCTCTATCCTTTTTAAGGAGGGAAAATCTGTTTGGCGGCAATCGGGGGTTTTGCCTGCCAATCAGCTGATCCCGATTATAGGAAATTATCTGTAAAAGATCTGAAAAGATTTTACTTCTATGGAAATTAGCAAAAAACTAAAAGAATATTTTCCTGATCTGGCCAGGTCTACGCAACTTGTATCCGAGATCGCTAAAATAGCAAAACTGCATTCTTTTAAAAAAGAAACTGTATTGCTTAAAGACGATTCTTTTGTTAAAGTTATTCCCTTGGTTATTTCCGGAGTGATCAAGATCTATAAAGAAGAGGAAAACGGTAATGAGGTCTTGTTGTATTATATCAAACCCGGAGAAACCTGTATCGTTTCGGTGATCACAGCCGAAAAGAACGAAAAAGTTCATGTAAAAGGAGTTGTAGAAGATGATGTGGAAGTTATACTGATCCCAAAGGAAAAACTCTACGGACTCAGAAAGAACTTTCCCGACTGGAATTTATTTATTTTCAATTCCTTTAACGATAAATTTGAAGAAGTGGTAGATATGATCAAGGTACTCACCTTTTCGAACAAAGAGAAAAGACTCTATGATTATCTCCTGCGAAAAACCGAATTGAACAAATCAAAAACCATCAATAAATCCCATCAGGAAATTGCCGGAGAACTGGGATCATCGAGGGAGGTTATTTCGCGGCTTTTAAAAAAACTGGAAAAGGAAAAAAAATTAAAACTGGGCCATAAAAGCATCACAGTAATTTAAAATTTAAGAGTTGTGACCACTGTCACAGGTTTTTTGTAAATTAGAATCTAATTTTGTTGCGAAAAAATAAAGTATATTAACCTTTAATATTTTAAATTATGAAAAAAAATGTAGGTAGTATTGACAAAATTATCAGAATAATTATAGCTGTTGTTGCTTTTTATTTTGCCTATAAAGGGGGTGTTGAGAGTCCTTGGAATTATGTACTCTATGCTGTGGGTGCTATTATGCTTATCACTTCTCTTTTGGGAACTTGCCCATTATTCAGTATATTCGGAATATCAACCTGTAAAATCAAAGAAAACTAAGATTATTCTCAGTGATTTTTAAAATCATTGGACAGACTGTTCTGTTAGATCAGCCCATCCAATGATTTTTTATTTCCTAAAACTGAAGGCTTACTCCTAATAAAAAATTGATCTCCGCCTGAGGATAATACCCAGCTCCTTCAATAGTGGTCACCTCTCCGGGGACTGACCAGGTATCATCATAAGTATAAAAATATCCGTTGGAAACATATTTTACATTAAAAATGTTGTTTAACATTCCTGAAAAGGTAATGGATTTAAATACCGAAACATCATCGATCTTATAAACCACGTTCAGATCGTTGACAAAATAACTGTCCAGTTTAGAGGTTTCACTGTCGATATTTCCCATATACTGTGACCCAACATATTTTGAAAGGAAATTGATCTGCATGTCTTTCAGGGGTAAATAAGTAATGATATTTCCAACGATCACTTCCGGTGAATATGAAATATTTGTTTTACCAAGATTTATAAGCTCTCCGTCGATAGAGCTGACAAAATCAATATTTTTATTGGTACTCAAAGTAAAGTTTGGACGCAGATATAAATTTTCCAGTAGGGTAAAATCAGCATCAAATTCGATTCCTGCGCGGTAACTCTCTCCACTGGTAGTCCTTATAGGATTTCCCACATCATCCAGCATTCCTGTAAGCACCAACTGATTTTGATAGTACATATAATAAAAATTGGCATTCAGCTTAATTTTTGAGGTATTCATTCTCCATCCGGCTTCAATATCGTTCAGGGTTTCTGCCTGCGTTACATTATTCTCAAAATCATTTCGGTTGGGTTCTCTGTTAGCTCTTGCATAAGAAATATACAGGTTGTTATGATGATCAATATCAAAGCCGGCTCCGAATTTAGGATTGAAAAAACTGTATCTCTCATTAACATCAATAGGCACTCTGTCAGAGGTTAGACCCTCTGTTTTATATTTTACAAAACGCTCCTGAACGTCGAGGAAGAAAGTCCATTTATCCTGTAATTTATAGGTAGCTTTTGCAAAAACATTAAATTCATTTTTATTTGTATTTCCTGAATAATATCGGTCTCTGATCTCAGAGTCAGAGGCGTATTGAGACCATATCACTTCACCAAAGTGATCTCCGTTATAAAAACTGTAAAAGCCCCCCATGATCAATTCAAAATTAGATACCTGATGATTTACCGTAAAATTAGCCACATAAAAATCGTTATCGAGCCATCTTCTTCTGATCAGATTAGTTGTATTGATAATTTCATCGCCTATATCAATGGGCTTCATATTGTAATCTTCAAAATCCTGATCCTCTTTATATTGCTCAAAATACCCTCTTCCATGTGTATAATTCAATCCCAGATTTGTAGTCCAGTAATTGCTAAACTTCTGTGTCCAGTGAAACTGATAATGATCTTGCTGATAATCATCAACTTCATTATCATAAAAATGCACATTTCCCTCATCATCGGTGTACATTCCGGCAGGATTAAAGGTGCGATTGGTTTCCAGGGTCTCCTTATCAATACCGTACCAAGCCTGATAAGTTTTTTCTTTACCTCCAAAAGTAAGCGCCTTGATCAAAGTATTTTGATCTTTATAGGCCGCCTGTAAAAAATACGATTTCAGATCGGAGGTAGCCCTGTCGATATACCCGTCGGATTTAATTACCGAAAGCCTTCCTGCGGCCTCAAAATGATCGTTTAAAAGTCCGGTACTAAATTTAACATTGTTCTTAAAAGTATTATATGAACCAAAGCTGCTGCTAAGCTCTGCGGAGGCTTCTCTGTTAACATTTTCAGTCTGCACATTAATGCTCGCTCCAAACGCTCCTGAACCATTGGTAGACGTACCTATCCCTCTTTGGAGTTGCAGATCTTCAACAGAAGAAGCAAAATCGGGAAGATCTACCCAGTAAGTTCCTTGAGATTCGGAATCGTTAAAAGGAATTCCGTTAATGGTAACATTGACGCGGGTGGCATCGCTTCCGCGGACCCTGATACCGGTATAGCCCACTCCGGCTCCGGCATCGGTGGTGGTAACTACCGAAGGCATAAAATTCATCAGAACAGGCAGGTCCTGACCAAGATTTCTTTGCCTGATCTCTTCCTTTTCGAGGATAGATTGTGCAAAAGGTGCCTTTTTATCAGCTCTTACGGATGTCAAAATTACTTCCTCAAGATTTACCGTATCAGTAACTTTCATATCTTCCTGTGCATAGGTCAAACTGTAACCCAGCAAAAATGTAAATAATAAAATTTTTTTCATGATTTCCCTTTAGAAATTCTGTTTGTTGTTAAAAAATTAAATCTCCTGGGATTCGGAATCAGTGAAGTTATTCCTTAACAGCATTACCTGTTCAGGTTCAACGGGTGTGATCTCAGCCAGGCCTTTAGCATGGCACCCCAAAAGTTTTGCAAATATAAATCAACCTTTTTATTTAAACCTGTTTTTTCTTAATTATTTTTTTAATGTTATAAACGGATCAGTTTTTTTAACAAAAAGTACCTATTTTTATCATCTTAAATTATTATAAAATGATCATTCTGGATGAACCTTACGTATCTGATTTTTTAATAAATACCATTACAAAGAACCGGATCAAGGTTCTTAAAACTCCTTTTTCAGAAAAATATATTTCTGAAGAAAAACTGCTTATTTCCGGGGAAGAAGCAACCGGACTCATTACAGAAAAAAAAGAATTGCTGTATACCAATTCTGAAAATGCTATCGGGTGGATCAGCAGACATCTCAACCATACCGATATCCCTGAAAAAATTAAACTACTTAAAGATAAAGGAAAGTTCAGGTCTCTTATCTCAAAACTTTTTCCTGATTTTTATTTTAAAAAGGTTCCTTTTAAGGCGTTGAGAAACCTTGACTACAAAAGTTTACCCAAATCCTTTGTAATCAAACCCAATGTTGGATTTTTTAGTCTGGGTGTTTACAGAGTTGATAATTTTAAAGAATGGACCCATGTACTTTCAGCTCTTGAGAATGAGATTAGATCGGTAAACGATATTTACCCGCTTCAGGTAATGGATGCCACCGATTTTATAATCGAATCGTATATTGAAGGAGAGGAATATGCTGTGGATTGCTATTTTGATGCCGGTGGAAATCCGGTAATTATGAATATTATGAAACATGTCTTTTCTTCAAAAGAGGATGTGAGTGACCGATTGTATTATACCTCAACCGGAATTTTACAACAACTGATGAAAAAGGTAAAAACCTTTTTAAAGAATATGAATGATCTTACCAAGCTCAAAAATTTCCCTTTACATATTGAAATTCGGGTAAAAGAGGATCAGATCCTCCCTATTGAAGGAAATCCGATGCGTTTTGGAGGCTGGTGTACTACGCCCGATCTGGCTTATCATGCCTGGGGGTTTAATCCATACCTTTACTATTCAGAGCAAAGAAAACCAAATTGGGAGAAGATCCTCAACAGAGAAGATGAAGCGTATTACAGTTTGATCCTTTTAGGAAATGCTACCGGTTATACAGCAGATGAGATTAAAACTTTTGATTATCAAAAGCTTTTGAGATCTTTTAGTAATCCTCTGGAATTAAGAAAAATAGATTTTCACAAATTTCCAATCTTCGGTTTCCTGTTTACCAAAACTAAAAAAGAAAACTTTGAAGA
>JANTGS010000127.1 GCA_024762795.1 Flavobacteriaceae bacterium
TATCAAAGAATTCTCTCCTGCTTTAATGCTGTCGTTCTCAATATTACCAACTGTATATGTAACAGCAAAATACATTGGAGAAGGATCCTGTGACAGAACAGTATGTACAAACAAGCCGGTAGTTGGATCAAGAATTCTGTCTGCCAGTTGAAAACCATGTGTTTTATCTTCGGGTTCGGAGACCGAAAAAGATGCAGGATTTAGCCACCAGTCACATGCACTGGAAGGTTCAATATGATGTCCGACCAATGTGGCATCAGCTATGGTGTTTTCATTTATAGGTCCGTTACTGAGATATACATTAAAACGGGTACTGTCTGTCACATTTGCTTCATCCCAGGTCAAGAAAACCTGTCCATTCTTATACTCAGCTGATATAGATGTTATTACTGTTTGTGATTTGAGATTAGAAAGATGAATAAATAATAATAGTAATAATAATATTCGAATTTTATAGTAGTGCATTAACGGTCCTCATAGTTAAATTATATCTCATCAGAATTATTAAGAAATAAACTGATTTTTTTTAAAATTTGTGATCAAAGGTAATAAAACTTATTGAAAATGGTTCAACTTAAAAAATCAACAGTACCTAAAAGCCTGAGTTTAACAGAGATTTTTATTACAAAACCAGATTTGATTTCTGTAAATTCTTTTTTAAAAGGTTGTGAAATGAAACATTATTCAATAAGAACAAGAAATATTGATTTTCAATATGTATATAAATCCGGTATGAAAAGTGAATCAGATTAAAAAGGGAATATTTAAACTAAGGCAGAAGTAACTCAAAGCTTCTGTTTTCCCAAACAGAATGGTAATTATGCTCTTTCAGGAAACTGTTAAATACCAGGCCATATTCACGGTATTTGATGACAGGATCAAGATATTTTGTATAATCTGGGATAGAGTCATACGGCCAGTTTGCGGCACCCATATTTTGCCTTTGCCTGACAATTACCGGCAGTCTTCCCGATCCGGCAGCTGCATTTAACTGCTTACTGAAAATCATGGTTGAATAAAGCAATTTAGGCCAGGGTGTACTAAGATAGGGTCGGGTACCGGTCAGATAGTGAATCATTGGCAATTCAATAAAGGCCAGTAAGGTGTCTTCTTGTTTTACATAATTGGGCAGTTCTGAAAGCAGTTGGTTTACAACCAGGGCTCTTTTTTCGGAAGTATAAATTCCTCTTAATTTTGGGTGATCCACCGCATATCTTTTTAATAAACGGCTACCCGGATCGTTGTATGTATTATTCCATGCATAGCTTAGCACTGTAACTGAAAAAATAAAGGTGAATACTTTGCAAAGTTCAATATTCCCTTTAAACCTGACCTTTCCGCTTCCAATGCTTGCATAATGACCTTTTCGGAGTTGCAGAAACAGCAGAGGTCCCAAAATCCAGCTTCCCCAGCCCATCTTTTCCAGTCCGGAATCAGATCCCAGTGGTGAAATAAAAAGTAAGATCAGTCCCATCGAAACCAAGAGCCTCGTTTTTGCAGCAACATGCCGTAATAGTAACAAAACCATGCCATTCAGATACATCAGACCAAAAAATAGATAGCGTACCTTGCTCCAGACAGGATTCCCGATCATTAAAGCAGCCAGTCCAAAAGCAAACAAAAATGAAACTAAAGCAATATGATATCCTCCGGTTTGGATAACATGAGGCTTCTTTCTTACTAAATATCTTATAAACAGCACTATTATTAATGAAGTGCCGGTAATTATAAAGATTTTTCCGTATCCTTTCAAATAACTGATAAATAAATGAAATAGTCCGTGAGTTGCATCGGCAGAAGCCGACATGTTCATTAAGAAGGTAAAGTTTTTATAAAAATATACCTGATGGTGCAACAGTCTCATTATAAGAATAACCAACAGAATACCGGAAATAAAACCGGTAATGGTTAGGCCTGTATATCTGAGAAGTCTCCGGGAATTCCAGTTTTTCAGATAGGCATAAAAAGGAAGTACTACAAAGAACAAAATACCTGCCAGGTTCGAAATTTTAATAAATATATTTAACCCCAGCACCAGCCCTGACAAGAACAGTAAGGAATGATTTCTTTTAGTTAATCCTAGAAACAAAAACAAAATAATCAAACTGTTAAAGAACATTGTAAAGACATCGTAGTTTAGCGATTCCGGGCCTCCCTGGTATATGAAAAGATAAACCAGGGCAAGGCTTCCCGTCCAGTTATGCCTTGGATAATAAACTTTGAAAAGAGTCCGGTAAATTAGAAACACAAATATGAACAAAAGGATCATGCCAACCCGGTTCCAGTACAAACCTCCTCCGGGGGAAATGAGTTGCCATAAATGACCCAACAGAACAGACAGATAATACATAAATGAATACTGAACACCTTGTGGGTAGCTGATAATGTTATCGTAAGCGGTTAACTGCCAGCCTGCATCACCAAAATCAAGGCCCTGGGCAGCCAGAATCAGGGATATGGCAAGTAAAAGAAATGGAACCACCAACTTATTGAACCTGACAGTCATTATTATTCAATATAAATGAAGAAAAAACAGGACAATACCCATAATACCACTACAATCATAAGAAAAAAATCATCAAAGAATAATGAAACAGGGGAATTGAAATTTTTCTTTACCAGTGTTATCTGGAAATATCTTAAAAAAGCCAGAATGACCCATACTGAAGTTAATTTGAAATAATCATTCCCGATGCGGATCCTTAATTCAGGAGAAATGCTATACATTACATAGATTGCCGTAACAACGGAGGCCATCATTACTAACACAAGATTGATATATTCAATCGAATACTGATTTAAGGATTTGGTTGGTAATGCCCCTTTTGATTTAATTATTTGCAAATCCTGACGACGCTTCCCCAGAATAAGAAAAACAGCCAGGAGAATGGTGAGAAGTATGATCCAGTCACTTAAAACAATACCCGTAGCCTGTGAGCCTGCCAATAATCTCAGTACGAATCCGAGTGAAATAACAAAAACATCAATAATAGCAAAGTTTTTTAACCAAAATGAGTACAATAAGTTAAGTATAAGATAAGAAAACAGGATCAGCAGTACATGTGTATTCAGAAATAAACCCAGAGCAAATGAAAAAAGCATTAAGAAGAAAGCAATGAAAACAGCTTTTTGTTTTTTAATTCTGCCGGATGCAAGGGGTCGTTCCTTTTTTACCGGGTGTTGACTGTCTGATTTAATATCGCTGATATCATTTAAAATATAGACTGTACTGGAAATAAGGCAAAAAGCAATAAAGGCAATACCCGCCTGAAAAATGTGGTATTCATCAAAAAGAAGGGTGGAAAAAAACAAGGGTGCAAAAACAATTGCATTCTTAATCCATTCTTTCGTTTTTAAAAGTTCCAGATAAGTTTTCATATTACTTTCTCCCAATTGAAATAAGCATCTGTCCCAAGGGATAACATTGGCCTGTCGTTTTCCGAATCTCCGTATACATATATTTTTGAATACTCTTCCAGCTTGTATGCTTTTTTAATACGATTTACTTTTTCGATACGGATGCAGTTTTTACCAACCAGTTTCCCGGTGATTTTTGCATCTTTTACTTCTGCGATACTACAAACTACATCATATTCCCGGGATTCACACCAGGGCTGTAACCAAAGATCCAGTGAAGCACTCACGATAACGATCCTGTCTCCGGATTTTTTATGATATGCCAGCCGCTTTTTCGCCTGTTCGGTTAGCTTTTCCTCAATCACTTTTTCAGAAAAACTTTTTGCAAGCTTTTTGGTCTCCTTGGGATCTTTACCCTTCATAAAAAATGTCAGAACCTTTTCTTTAAAAGCTTGCTGCGTGATAAAACCTGATTTGAAAAGAGCAAAATAAAACAGGATCACAAACCAGCCTGAATAATATTTTCTTTTTGATGATGTCCATTTTATGAAAAGCAAAAAGCTATCTTCCTTTATCAGAGTTCCATCAAAATCAAAAAAGGCAATATTCATAAGCATATAATTATGCTATATTCTTAATAATCTATTGATTAAGGCGTTAAGGTGTAACCAGAGTTAATAAAACCTTAGTGTCTTTACATCAATCTTTTACCCATTCAACCTCCATAATTTTCCCGGCACGAAGAATCTTGAATTTATATTTGTCCCCGGCTTTGAGGGTCAACATATGGTCACTTATTTTTTCGAGGTTTTCCATACTGGTGATTGGAATACCATCCAGTTCTAGTAAGATATCCCCTCCAACAAGCAGATCCCGGTTTCCGATTGTGATGTTCAGGTAACCTCCTTTCAGTCCCATAAAATAGGCCGGGGAATTTTTTGTAACACTAAGTACCAGCATGCCTGCCTCCTGAGGGAGATTAAATATTTTGGCAAGTTCATCCGAAAGAATCATAGGCTCAAAGCCATACCACATTTGTTTGTGCTCCAGCAGCAATGTTTTTGCCATATTGATTGTTGCGGCAAAACCTATGCCTTCAAATCCTCCGGATTGAGTAAGAATGGAACTGGCAATCCCAATGACTTCACCATTCAGGTTGAACATTGGCCCACCAGAGTTTCCCTGGTTAATGGCAGCATCTGTCTGAAAAAATTCTGAGGCCGACATATTGCTTGTTACCCGGCCCTGATTATGTCTTCCACTTATATAACCTGAGGAAAAAGAATGTCCGAGTCCAAGAGGTGTTCCGATAACAAATATCTGCTGGCCAACTTCCACGCTATCCGAATTCCCAAGTTTTGCAACTACCGGATTTACCGGCTTTTCAAGTAACTTAATACTCGCAACGTCGGCAGCAATGGATAAATGTTCAATTTTGGCTTCTTTATTTTGTCCGTCTTTCAATTCAACCCAGATTTTAGCTGCGTTATTTACCACATGTGCAGCTGTGAGGATCAGTCCGTCTTCACTAATTATTACACCTGTACCCAGACCTTTCATGGAAGTTTGTTGATGGGGATCGCCCTGACCGAGTGAAACATCCTCCACTACTTTTATTATAACAACGGATGCATCAACTTTTTTGAATAATGTGCTCAGATCCTGTGCAGAAAGATTCAGTCCGATCAAAAAACTTACCAATAAATAAACTACTTGTTTCATCTTTAATTTAGGTTTTAGAATTAAATGTTTGCTAAGATAGATAAAAAAGGGCTAAAATTAGCCCGGATCATTTCTGATAGAATTAAAAAAAGAATAAGAGGGAAATGAACTGGTGATTTCCGGATTTACTTATTCTTTTCCCACCGGATTAGTTTTCCATCGCTGAAAACCAGAGTGTACTTACTGTAATGCCAGTCTTCAATGGACTCTCCTACCCGGATATAGCGATCCATTGTTCCGGGATAGCCCCAGCTGTCTTTTGCCATTTTAGTTGACATTCCTTTCCATATTTTATGATCATAAAGAGCCTTCGCTGTTTTTTCATCATATTTCCCAAGTAAATAAGTCATCCGGTCTTTTTTGCTATTGTTGTTAAGTTCTTCTGTATTATCCTTACCCAGCTCAAAATTTAAGGGTTTAACTTTAGATTTCAGGATGTATCCTTTTTCCCCGTTGTAACTTGCAGAAAAATAGTTGTCAATTTCCTCAAATACTTCAACGGTTTCACCAATGGGGATATAAAAGATTACTGAACTGTAATTGTCCATATCTCTGAAGAGTCTGACAGCAGACTTGGTCTCTACCAGGAAGGGATCATTTTCTACCGATTGATTAACATCAACCAAAGAAGTATCCTGGAATGATGCCGGTATTTTATTATAATCAATTGCAAAGCTTTGTTTAGAGAATACAATTAATGTGATAAAAACGGATGTCGTAAAAATGAGAATATTTTTCATGTGTTTATAATTTTGTATTCTGCTAGTATTGTATTCTTTATGTTTTGTCACGATTTTTTCATGCTGCGCGAAAAAAATCTTGCCAAAACGGTTTTTCTATTTTTAATTCCCGGGGTTAAAACCCCGGGTT
>JANTGS010000128.1 GCA_024762795.1 Flavobacteriaceae bacterium
TTTTTAAAAGCCGTTAAGACCTGTCAGATTATAGTAATTAAACAATTCCTACAGCCCGCAATTAAAATTTTTTCTGATCAACTATGAACGGATTTTATTATATCAGGTCCTTCGATTCATATAAAAAATAGTATCTGTTTTATGATTTAAATCATTTTTTTTTAAAAAAAAGTATTCAATATTTGAATGGGCGAGATTATTTGGCCGGTAATTGTTTTATAATTAATCTTATATTCTGATTGTCAGGAAGTAATAGCAACATTTTGAAGAATAAAATATTTATGGAATGATGTATTGTTGTATAATCAGGTTTAAAAATGACGACATGAAAAAAGTAACAAAAATTACTTTTCTTTATCAGATAAAACGAAATATATTTTCACTTTTCTTTTTTGCAATACTGTTAAACCTTTCAGGGTGTAATTTTGATAATAATTCAGCTGCTGTACAGGGTAAAAAAGCTGTTTATAAAAACCCTGAAGCTTCTTCAGATTATTATCAGGAGATTGCTGAGGAGGTAGGGCTTGATTTTGTGCATTCTATAGGTTCGGATCATATGACAAATATTGTGGAATCAGTGGGAGGAGGTGCTGCTTTTCTCGACTTTGATCAGGATGGCTATATGGATCTCTATATGTGTAGCGGAATCTGGGTAAAAGGATTTACCAAAGGAGAAAAGCCCGAAGTATTACCGCATAATCATTTATACCGGAATTTAAAGGATGGAACTTTTGAGGATGTTACCGAAAAAGCAGGGGTAGGAGGCCCATGGTATAGTATGGGTATTACAGTAGGAGATTATAATAACGACGGATATCCGGATATTTATTTAAGTAATAACGGAGCCAATACGCTTTATAAGAACAACAAAAACGGCACTTTTACCGATGTAACCAAAAAAGCCGGAATAGCAGGAGATAAATGTAGTGTGGGTGCTGTTTGGTTTGATTATGATAATGATGGTTTACTGGATATTTATGTAGGAAATTATCTGTTCTTCGATCCTAATTACAAATATTACTATGCACCGGATGGTTTCCCCGGGCCTTTGGCCTATGATAGTGAAAAAGATGTGCTTTACCACAATAACGGGGATGGAACTTTCGAGGATGTTACTGATAAAATGGGAATTGTAGATGTTGATGGCCGGGCAATGGGAGTTGGAGCTGCCGATTATGATGATGATGGTTTTGTAGATATTTATGTAGCCAATGATCATACAGTTAATTATCTGTGGCATAATGATGCCGGTAAGAAATTTACCGACAGAGGAATTATGTCGGGTACCGGATTTAGTCAGGCCGGTGAGGCAACCGTCAGCATGTCTGTGGATTTTGCCGATTTTAACGGAGATGCTTTACTGGATATGTTTATTTCTGATGATGGTTATTGTGCCCTTTATGAAAACCTGGGAAACGGAATTTTTAGAGACCAATCTTATGCCTCAGGTATTTCTGTGGCTTCCGGTCAGTTTGTAGGATGGTCTTCTTCATTTATGGATTATGATAACGATGGTGATGTAGATATTTTTAAAACTAATGGAGAGTTAAAACATTTATACGGCCAGGAAGATCAGTTGTTCGAGAATGACGGAACCGGAAAATTTACGGATGTATCTGTAGACCGGGGTGAATATTTTAAAGAAGAACATGTAGGCAGAGGGGCCTGTGTGGGAGATTACGATAATGATGGTGATCTCGATGTATACATTATGAACTTAAATGGCCACGGAAAGCTTTTACGAAATAATCAGGGAAATCAGAGCAACTGGATTATTTTAAACCTGATCGGAAAAACGAGTAACAGAGATGCCATTGGTTCCAGAATAAAACTGGTAACGGGAGATAAAGTGCAAACCGCTCAGAAAAAAAGTACAACAGGCTATTTGTCGCAAAATGATTCCAGAGTACATTTCGGACTTCAGAAAAACGATAAAATTGATCGTATTGAGATCAAATGGCCATCGGGTAAAGTACAGGTTTTAAAAGATGTTAAAGCCAATCAGATCTTAACAGTAAATGAAATAGAATAGATATTAATGAAGAAGATAAATTTAAAAAAAGCATTTTTAGTATTGGTGCTTATCGGTTATTTAGGTTTTTCTCTTTCCTCTTGTGAGAAAAAATCATCAAAAAGAATGATCGTGATCTCAGAAACCACGGCAGATCTTCAAAACAGAAATTATTTAACCGGAGATCACTGGAGTTATGTTCCCAATTCACGTCTCGTTTTATTGGATTGTGATCATCCTGATAAAAAAGTAAAAGTCCTCACCAAAGATTTTTATTCGGCCTGCTCGCCGGATATTTCTTACGATGGGAGGTCGGTGCTTTTTACCGGACAGAAAAAACAAACTGATCCCTGGCAGATCTGGGAAATGAATTTGGAAAATCTAAAAGTAAAACAAATAACTTCTTCAGATAATAATTGTACAGATCCGGCTTACCTGCCCGGAGGGCGTTTGGTTTACAGTCGATATTTAAAAAATGATACTGTAAAAGAAGGATATACCCTTTTTACTTCGAATCTTAACGGATCTGATATCGGTCAGATCACTTTTAATCCTCACAGTTATTTTGCCTCGACAGTTTTAAAGGATGGACGTATTCTGACAATCAGCAGGCAGAACTATCCCGAACAGAAACAAGAAGTTTATATAGCTCTTCGCCCTGACGGAACCAAACAAAAATTGTTTTATAGAGGAGAAAAAGAAAACCGATTAAACAGCCGTGCTCATGAATCGAAACACGGAAAAGTATTTTTTATAGAGCAGGATCAGAATAAAGGAAATATAATTTCTGTAAACTATAACCGCCCTTTACACAGCAGAACTAATATTTCAGCAGGAATTGAAGGCGATTTTTATAATGTAAATATATTAAATGATGAAAAGCTTTTAACGGTTTATAGGGCTTCTGCAGAAGAAGCGTACAGTCTGTTTGAGTTTGATCTTCAAAAGAGAGATCTCGGACAACAATTGTATAAGGATAAAGAATACAATGTTATGGAGGCAGTATGGGTACATCCATATAAAAGGCCGAGAAATCTGCCCAGTGAACTCAAAATGACCGTTAATTCCGGTATTGTGGTTTGCCAGGATATTAATTTTACCGATGATTATTCCTCTATGGAGAATTCAGAGGATTCAAAAGCGGTTCAAATAGAAATATTGGGTATCAATGCTCCTTTAGGAACAGTAAATGTAGAAAAAGATGGTTCTTTCTATCTAAAAATGCTGGCCGATACTCCGTTTAGAATCCAAACCAGAGATCAAGAGGGTAAACTTGTGAATGGGCCCGGAAGTTGGATCTATTTACGACCTAATGAAAGACTTGGATGTGTAGGATGTCATGAGAATAATGAGCAGGTTCCTTTTAACAGGCAGCCTCTTGCAGTTAGAAAAGATCCGGTAATTTTACCCTCCCAGCTTAATAAAATACAAATTGAGAAATCACATTAGAAAAAGATGAAAAAGAGGAATAAATATATTATTCTTGGGTTAATAATTCTTTTGGGACTGATTATTCTTATCCCGGGTAAAAAGATGGCAAGAGAGCATGTAAATTACATAACGGCAGAAACAGATCATCCGTTAAATTGTACAAGCTGTCACCTGAGCATTTCACAGAATAAGTTTATCTATAATATGATGAATGAAGATTATCTGTCTCCTTACAAAATAGCTGTTTCTCCGGATGGAAAACGATTATTTGCCGTTGCACAGGATAATGATGAATTGGTGGTTGTAAATACCGAGGATAAGAAAGTACAGCAAAAGATCAAGGTCGGCACGCATCCACACAGTGTGATCGTTAATAAGAATTCATCTATGGCCTATGTAAGTAACCAGTGGTCCGATAATGTTTTTGTGATCGATCTCCAATCATTAAAAGTGATCGATACACTTAAAACCGGAAATGGCCCTGCCGGGCTTAGCCTGAGTGCCGATGAAAAATATTTATATGTAGTCAATACTTTTGGTTCTAATCTATCTGTAATTGATCTCGCCACCAAAAAAGAAATAAAAAGGCTTGCCACCGGTAACGATCCCACAGGGACCGCTTTATCTCCTGATGGAAAAAATCTTCTGGTGACGAGCAGAAGGCCTAATTTTACACATTACGGAGAACCTTTGGTGAGTGATATGACCTTGATCGATAATAAAACCCAAAAGCTAAAAAAACATTTGGGAATCGAATCGGCCTATATGATGGAGAATGTAAGCTTTACTCCTTCCGGGGATCTGGCTATGATGACCTTGATTCGCCCTAAAAATTTAGTAACAACAGTACAGGTTGAAGGAGGCTGGATGATGAACCATGGCATAGGAATCATTGAAAAAGAAGGAGAAGGAAGGATCGTACAGTTATTACTTGATGAGCCTAATAGTTATTATGCCGATCCTTTTGATATTGTAATTTCTCCTGATGGCAAAAAAGCTTTTGTATCAAGTTCGGCTGTGAATACGATCTCGGTGATATCAATCGATTCAATAAGAACGATCTTAAAGAATACCTCAACAGAAAGATTAAAGATTCTTTCTAATAATCTGGGGATAAGCAGTAAATTTGTTATCAAACGAATAACCACCGGGGCAAGTCCTAAAGGCCTGGCAATTTCAAAGGATGGCAAATGGCTATATGTTGCTGAACAACTTGAAGATAAGATTGCAGTGATCGATACAGAAGGTCTGGAAGTTATAGATTCAATTGATTTAGGGGGACCAACAAGAATTACTGTGGCAAGAAGAGGGCACAGGATCTTTAATAGTGCGAGAGGTACTTTTCAGAATCAATACGCCTGTTATACCTGTCATCCCGATAATCATGAAGATGGTTTGGTATACAATATGGCCGGAAAAGACATGGGTCGTAATATGACCAATACACTCTCTTTACGTGAGATCTCCGGAACAGACCCCTTTAAATGGAATGGCAAAAATCAAAGTGTTTATAAACAGGATGGAATGCGTTTTTCCACAGTACTTACACGTACAGAACAATTTAGTTATGAGGATCTTGATGCTTTGGTATCTTTTATTATGACAGGAATTAAACAACCGCCCAATTTGATGTACAACCCTGAGGGTAAGTTAACTGAGTCACAACTTCGCGGTAAAAAGATCTTTGACAGAAGTTTGGATAACAATGGTAACGAGATTCCTGTAAATAATCGTTGTATAACTTGCCATCCGGCGCCTTATTATTCCGATTTTCAAATGTCTGATGTAGGGACGCTGGCCGAAACAGATGATCCAATATTGTTTGATACGCCACATTTGATGAACTTATATTTATCAGCTCCCTACTTGCATGATGGAAAAGCAAAAACACTGGAAGAGATCTGGACTGTTTACGGAGGTGATGATAAACATGGTTTTGTTAGTGATCTTACCAAAATGGATCTGAATGATCTGGTTGATTATTTAAAATCGCTAAGAAGCCCTGAATACGATAAAATTGAAAATAAAGATCAACATAAGGCATCTTTAAAATCTGACTAAATTTTAGATTATGGAAAAAAAATACGCAAAATTCATACTATTTACAGCAGTTGTTCTGATTTCGGTTTCCTTTGGGTTTAAAGTTTCAGAAACTGGTAATAAAAATTCTGCTTTTGATAGAAGTACAGGAGTGTCAAAATCTGAGGAGGGCATAGCTGTTGCAACTTCAGAAGGAAATAAAGCTGATAAAAATACGATTCCTGTTTATGGTAACTGGAAGAGTTTTAACTCAAAGAACGGCTTACCGGCTGATAAAGCTTATTGTATAAAAATTGATGGAAACCGGGTTCTTGTTGGAACGCATGAAGGACTTTCGGTTT
>JANTGS010000129.1 GCA_024762795.1 Flavobacteriaceae bacterium
ACAAATGTAAAATAAGTTCATTTAAAGAATAAAAAATGTTATTAACAGAAAGTTTAAAATATTAAACTTAGTGTCAACCTTATTTATGAATGGTCAAGGTCTAAAGTTAAAAGGAAAAAGGAAAAAGGAAAAAGGAAAGACGAAGAATGTACGTCCCTGAATTGTCATAGGCTCTCATCTCATAGAATCATTGTAACAGGACAATCGAATAGGGCTCCATAGGAGCTAATCTATTCATAGAAATAATAAACCCTATAGAAAATAGCTCCATAGGAGCGGTCTGATCATTCAAAAGTAATATTATAATAAATATCGTTTTAAGGATTGAAATGGATAGGACGCTCCTACGGAGCTGTTAATGTTTTAATGTCATAGTATTTTATAAATAGTTAGCCTCTACGAGGCTTGTGGAATAGATGTACAAAAATAATTTGAAAAGGGAATTATAATAAGGGCTTAAATGTTTTACATTATATGAGATTCTTACCTGCCAGCTCAGGTCAACGCTAATCAGGAATGTTCAATTTAAGAATTAAAATTGCTTAAAGCATAGAGCTTACTGCCTAAATAGGTTTAATGATCAGCGTTAATCTGTGAGATCAGTGGGGAAATTTGAGGGTAAATTTAATAAAAAATCTAAGTGTGGTAAAAAACTCAGCTTTTTAAAATAACTGAAAGATTGTAACCATACCTACCAGTCCGGTGATCACACTTAAGACCAGATTGATATTGTTGGATCGGGTCTTCTGAGAGAATTTTATTTTTTTGGCGTATTTTGAATAAGTATAAAGTAATAAAAAAGTACCCACTGTTGATCCGGTTACAAAGAACAGGATATAGATTTGTGAGAACTGAAGATATCCGGCAACACCGAGAACAGAACTTACCCAACAATAAAAAGGTATGGCAAACATATTCAGAAGGGATAAAACCAGACCTGTTCTGAAGCTATTTTCAATAGAGGTTTCCTTTGTTTCTTCCCGGATTTTATCTTTTTTAAACTGACGGTAAAAATAAATGGAAAGAAGTAAAAAGATTACTGCTGCGATTTTTCTCAGCGTTTCTATAAAAGAAGGGTTTTCGCTGAGGTATCTTGTAAATAGTACGGCAAGATAGGCCTGTGCAAATACAACCAGTGAAACACCAAGTGCAAATTTTGTAGCTTCTTTTCTGTTTTTTTGAATACTGATCCTGGCGGCGGTCATATTCAGCATACTGGGCGTGACCATTCCGAGGAAGGAGGTGGAAAGACCAAAGAAAAAGTGCAAAAGTAATGTCATTTCAGTGTTTTATTTATCTGACGGAAATAGTTGTTGAAAATTACAAAAGCGATAAAGATTCTGAATAAGAAAAAGGGGTTGACCGAAACATAGTTTACAGGTCAACCCCTTCTTTTATATGGTTTTTAGAGTTTATTCTACCGGAAAATCAAAGTAGGTTTTTGGATAAGGTTCATTTTTATAAGTAAAATGCCACCATTCTTTTTCGTATGATTTAAAACCTTCTTTTTCCATTCTTCGTTTTAAAAGAAGTCGTAGGGCTCTTTGGTTTTTTGTGATATACTGGTAGTCGATATTTGAGGTTGGATCAAAAAGATCATAAGATCCTCCCATATTTAATACTCTGCCCGTTGTAAGTGATACAATAGTCAGGTCAACTGTGCTTCCCCTGCTGTGAGCAGATTTTTCTGCAATATAGCCTAATTTAAATAGATCTTTTTTGTCAATATTAGGATAAAACTTCTCTTTCATTAAAGTGTCTCCTGTATCTTTAGACCAATTGATAATATCATCTACAGCGGTCTGTGGCCGATAAGCATCATAGATCAAAAGGCCAAATCCCAATCTTTCCAGACCGTCCTGGACCTTTTTTAATGCCATAGCAGCTTCTTTGGTGAGCATACATTTGGGTTGGTTATACCCTTTTAAAGGTCTTCCCATAAAATTGTTTGTACCGTAGTATCTGAGATCAACCCGGAGTTTAGGCATTAGTTCTTTTAGGTATACAAAATTCTTGTTAGCAGGCGGATCAATCTTATCCGATTGTAACTGAGTAGTAAAACTTAAAAAAGTTAATACTAAAGCGATTTTTAATATCTTTAAAATTTTCATAGTAATTGTTAAAGTATCTAAATAACGTGATATTTGTTGATTTATTATATCCTTGTATCCTGCATTACATGAAAATGCAAAATAATGTTACATATTTGTTAAATTAACTCCTATGACTGTGGAAATTAAACAGATATGCTGATTAAAAGTCAGGTAGGATGAGAAGATGTTTTTGTTTTGATAAAAACTAATAATGAAGATATAGATAAGCGGATAACTGTAAAAATGCTTACCCGTAGATATCGTTCAGAATCTTAGCCAGACGAATTCCTGCAATGTAAAGTTGTTGTCTTACTGTTTCAAAATGATCATAAGAATATCTATAGCCTAATTTCTGACCTATCGTAGCCGATTGATATACTTTTTCTGCAATAAGGTGAATTTCATCAGCCCACTGATCTACACTTCCTTGCTCTTTGGCCTGGATCCATTCTTTTGAAGGATCTACCATATTATCAGAAAGTTCGGTATAGCTCATATTGTATTTTTCAATCATATCACTATCCCAAAGACGGTGCAGATTAGTACCTTTGTTAAACCATCTTACCTGAAAGTCGTTACCACCTTTGTCATCTGCAAGCCCTACATGCAAGGGCTGATGGAGGTCACCCACCAGGTGAACCAATAATTTTAAATAGAATTCCTGATCCTGAGGACTCGTATTTTTATCCTTTAGAATTTGGATACACTTTTCAATACCGGTAACCACATCTCCGGCAGGATTCTTTACGGATTCCTTGTAAGTTATTCCGAAAGGATAATTTACATAATGCCATACAGAGAATTTTCTGTAGCGGCTATCCGATTTGATATCATCCCCAAAAGTAGAAACAAATGCAAGTGAATATCCTTTTAAGATCTTGTCGATATTTTTTTGAGCTTTATGGCTTAAATGTTTTTGGGCAATATCTCCTATAGTTCGGTGACCGGTGGGTCCCCATTCCGGATGATTACCTGCAAAATTTTGGAGGCTAAAGAAAAATAACAATAAGAAAGAAAAGAATTTCATGTTTAAATATTTAAATAAGGAGCAAAAATAACAAAAAAAGAGGGTTTTTAGCCCCCTCTTTTTTAAATATTGATAGAGTATAATGCTAATGTTCGTTAGTTCTAAAATCAGGATAGGCATTCATTCCATGCTCATGAATATCAAGACCTTCGATTTCTTCTTCTTCTGAAACTCTTAAACCAATGGTTTTTTTAATTATTATCAAAATGATAAACGATGTGGTTATACAGAATAAACCCACAGCGAGAACACCTATGAATTGATGGCCAAATTGAGACCACCCGGCTTTGGCTCCGAAGATTCCTACGGCAAGTGTCCCCCAGATTCCTATGACCAGGTGTACTGCTATGGCTCCAACCGGATCATCTAATTTTAATTTATCTAAAGCGATAACCGCCAGTACGATCAAAACTCCGGCGATCAGGCCGATAAGAATAGCATCGGTAACGCTCATTAGATCTGCACCGGCAGTAATCCCAACCAATCCGGCAAGGATTCCGTTCAGTACCATAGTGATATCGTAACTTTTAAAAATAGCATATGAGGTAAAAAAGGAACTGAGAGCTCCTGCAGCAGCAGCAAGACTTGTTGTTACCAGTACTAAAGAAACGGTTCCGGGATCTGCACTCAGTACGGAGCCTCCGTTAAAACCAAACCATCCAAACCACAATAAAAACACACCTAAAACAGCTAAAGGTATATTATGGCCTTCTATGGCTCTGGAGCTGCCGTTGTATTTTCCAATTCTGGGGCCTAACATGATTACAGCCATAAGTGCAGCCCATCCTCCAACAGAATGTACCAAAGTTGACCCTGCAAAGTCATAAAATCCTAGGGTATCTAAAAAACCACCTCCCCATTTCCACATTCCTGTAACAGGATAGACGAGGCCTATATAAATTACAGAGAAAAGTAAAAATGAATTGAGTTTGATACGTTCTGCCACGGCACCCGACACAATAGTTGCTGCAGTTGCTGCAAACATGGCCTGAAATAAGAAATCTGTCCAGTAGGTATAGCCAATATTGTAGGCCGAAGTCAATCCGTTCTCGGGCAAATGTAAGCCAAAACCGGAAAATCCGAAGAAGCCTCCGGCAAATTCTGCTCCCGGATACATCATATTGAATCCGATAAAAGTATAAGTTAAAAGTCCGATGGCTACCACCATGACATTTTTAAAAAGTATATTGATTGTATTTTTTGAACGGGTTAAACCGGATTCAAGAGTTGCGAATCCCAGGTGCATGATAAAAACTAAAAAGATAGAGACCATCATCCAAAGATTATTTACTGTAAAAATTGTTTCCATGATTTTTTATTTTAAGGTTTCGCCTCCTTTTTCTCCTGTACGGATTCTATAGGCTTCATTTATGTCTGATACAAAGATCTTTCCGTCGCCAATATGGCCTGTATGGGCTATCTTTAAGATGGTGTCAATGGTGATCTGTTCAAAATCATCATTCACCACAATAGAGAGGAATCTGCGCTGGATGTCGCTTGTATTAAAGGTTACTCCCCGGTACACATGGCCTTGCTTTTCATTTCCGATACCGGTTACATCCCAATAGGTAAAAAAGTTGACCCCTACCTTATGCAGCTCATCTTTAACTTCCCGATACTTTGATCTTCTGATAATTGCTTCGATTTTTTTCATTTCTTAATTATTTATGATTATTATATTTTTAAATTTATAAGCTGATTCCGAAAACTAAATAGATGTTTCCCTGACTCGGATTGAATAGGAGAGAAGTATCCACCGGTAATGCAAATCTTTCGGTTATTTGAATCTCTTTTGAAGCGGCCATTCCAATATTGATAAATGAATTCTCATCATCGCCATAATATTTGCCTTTGTTATTTATTACGCCTGCCACAAAGAAGTCGAGACTTACTGTTGCAAGGGAGGTAGTATATTTAGTCTCAATATAAGTGGAAAACGATTGTTTATCTGTAGGATTTCCTTCTGTATCGATCTGTTTATCGGCTCCGTAAAAGTTTGTAGCTACAGAAAAAGACAATGGCATTTTCTTAAAAGGAAAATAAGTTCCCATAAACTCCAAAACATGTCCGGAATCGTTGCTGAAGTCGAAATAATGATTGTTTCTTAATGAGTAGTCGGGAAAGAAATAATTGGTAAATATAAAATTTAGTCTTTCATTGGGTATAGTATAACTAATATAGGTATCAACTTCCTGGTTGGGTTGTTCGCTAAAGGAATAGGCACCCCATACACCTATGGTCCAGCCTTTTGCAAAATTATATTCTATAAAGGGCTGTATGCTGGGAGTGTGCCCTCCTAAGTTTATTCCTCTCCATATATATCTTGATTTCAGGTCGGCACCAAGATCGATGGAAGAGAAAAAAGATTTTATTTTTGATTTACTTATGCTGTCGTTTTGAGCGTTCAACAAAAACGGGGTGGAAAATATACAAAGAAAGAGAATCTTTTTGACTGATAATTTTCGTATTTTTGTTTTCATTGAAAGATATTTTTTTGTGTTTGACCACTCAAAAATATATTAAAATATACTAACCCCCAAAAAAATAAGGGTAGTATTATAAATATTATGATATTATAAAAATAAACCCCCTTAAAATTAGGGGTTATAAAAAATAACAGTTAAA